>JBBQDY010000113.1:0-8813 GCA_038320155.1 Cytophagales bacterium | reverse complement strand
TCCATATCTCCTAGATGATCCTCGTCACCGAGAATGTCGGAAAGAATGGAATATTTTCCAGTCTTAGCATCAGAAATCATTCCCATAGCAATTCCTGTTACCGGGGATGTAATCTGAATACCGGCATCCATTAAAGCCAATGAGCCAGCGCAAACTGTAGCCATTGAGGATGAACCGTTAGATTCTAAAATATCAGAAACGATTCGAATAGTATATGGATTTTCTGCAACTGGAGGAAGTACTTTTTTCAAAGCTCTCATAGCCAAATTGCCATGACCAACTTCTCTTCTTCCCGGACCTCTATTTGGTTTTACTTCCCCAGTAGAAAATGCCGGGAAATTGTAATGAAGGTAAAATTTATTGTATCCTGAGATCGTAGCACCATCTGCCATCATCTCATCCATCTTAGTACCCAATGTACAAGTAGTTAATGCCTGAGTTTCTCCACGTGTAAACAATGCAGAGCCGTGGGCTGAGGGAAGGTAATCCACTACTGACCAAATTGGTCTTACTTCATCGAGTCTTCTTCCATCCAACCTCTTCTTCTCATTGAGTGTCAAATTTCTAGCAGCCTCTTTGTGGATTTTACCGAAATATGGTCCAATTAGACTTGATTCATATCCATGATCTTCGCCCAAACTTGCTACAAATGCTTCTTTAATTTCTTTAGTCAAAGCAGATCTTTCTGATTTATTAGCAATCTGCTTGCTTACTGCTCCATAAAGCTTCTCGTAAACATCCCCTCTCATTTTCTCAAAAAGAGCAGGATCCGACTTTTCGTGCTTGTATTGTCTTTTAACTTCTTTACCAACCAATTTGGTCAGTTCAATCTGAGCTTGGCAATGTCTCTTAATTTCATCATGACCAAACTGCATGGCCTCTAACATTTCTTCTTCCTGAATTTCATTTGCTTCACCTTCTACCATCAAGATAAAGTCTAGAGAACCTGCAACGATAAATTCAAGTGATGCTTTTTCTAATTCCTTTGGAGTTGGATTGATTTTCAGTTTGCCGTCAATTTTAGCTACTCTAACTTCTGAGATCGGGCCATTGAAAGGAATATCTGAAACTGCTAAAGCAGCTGATGCCGCTAATCCAGCTAATGCATCTGGAAGTACTTCCTCGTCTCCACTAATTAACGTGATTGCGATCTGTGTATCTGCATGATAATCATCTGGGAAAATTGGGCGAATAGCTCTATCAACGATTCGGCTAATCAAAATTTCATAATCCGATAATCTTCCTTCTCGTTTTAAAAATCCACCGGGTATTTTACCAGAGGAAGCAAATTTCTCTTGGTAATCTACCGACATCGGCAAAAAATCAACTCCTTCTCCAGCCTCTTTCTTAGAAACTACAGTTGCCAATAGCATGGCTTTGCCCATTTTCACAACGACAGAACCATCTGCCTGCTTGGCTAAAGCTCCAGTTTCTATTATAATTTCTCTGCCATCTTCAAGGGTGATGGTCTTGGTGATTAAGTTAGGTAACATAAATACGTGTTAGTGATTGCGTGTAATGTGTAAAAGTGGTCGGAAACCTTTAAAAAGAAAAAAGTAAGGTTCTCTTGATCGAGAACCTTACTCAGTAGTTATTTCCTGATTCCTAGTTCGGCGATGATAGAACGATATCGCTCGATTTCTCTCTTATGGAGGTAATCAAGTAGGCTTCTTCTTTTACCTACAAGCTTCAACAAACCAAGCCTAGTGGAGTGATCCTTCTTATTTGACTTCAAATGTTCAGTCAAATGCTTGATTCTGTGAGTGAAGAGGGCAATCTGTGACTCAGGAGATCCTGTGTCATTAGCAGATTTTAACCGTCCATGATTTTGAAACAACTCTTGTTTTTTCTCTGATGTTAAATACATGTTTAGCTAAATTATTTAAAACAAAAACAAAGGTAAGGCTTAAATCCTAATAATAAAACCTCAGCCTAATTTAGGATTTAATACTTTGAATCTTTTCTGAAGCCTTCTCCAGAATTCCACATAAAAATCCGGTTCAAATAATCTTGCATCTTTTCTGGCTTGCCTTAAAAAAAACAAGCCGAAAGGAATTAGGCACAGATTTGAAAAAGCTGTTCCAAATAAAGTATCCACTACTCCCTCTTTAGCCCATTTTTCTCCAGAGATAGTGAGCATATAGTAAATGATGAAGAATATGATTGAGATCAAGACAGGCATGCCCAGGCCCCCTTTTTTAATAATAGCTCCAAGAGGAGCTCCGATCATGAACATCACAAAGCAGGCGATAGATTGGGTATATTTTTGAAACCAAGCGATCTCATACCGTCGATATTCCCGATCGTGATTTTCGATTTGAAGTTTTTTGACATCAAATGTATTTTTCAAGTTTCGAGAATTATTCAAAGCCATTGTCAGCGCGTTACTCATATAGTCTCTTTCATTGATAAGTGAATCAATGGCAAATTTCTCAGCTGAGCTTAATAGCTCTTTACGAGGTATTTTGCTAATTACCTCACCGGGGCCATCATTTCTACTCGAATCTTCTTTAGAAGTATCAATAATCGCCGCTTGCCGGTTTTCTCTTAGCATTTTCTTTTTGAATAAAGAATCGCTTCTGGCAGGTATACTTGTGATTGCCACTGTAGTAGGCTTACTTTTCAGCGTATCTGATAGTGCCACAAGGTCTCTTGCCTCGGGATTTTCAACGAGAAGGTTTGAGCTATCCGGCTTATTCTCAGCGGCTATTAAGTCTAGCGAATCTTGTTTTGCCCGCTCTTTTCTGAATTTCTCAACCCTTAGGGTATCATCCAGCGCTTTCCTATCCAGAATTTTTTGTGGAGGGCTTAGTTTTCTACCTCTCGTGAAAAAGGGATAAATACTCTCAGCGGTCTGGTAGTTCTGGAATTTCTGATCGTTTACAAGAGAAGCTATTGAATCCAGTCCAACTTTTATCTCATGGATATTTTTAATGGAGCGATTAGTCGACCAAGCATCCTCATTAGTTCGATTTAATTGAAATGAGTTCAGATCGAAAATGATCGTGTTTTCATCAAAATTCGTTCTGCTAAACTCCGCCGGCTTTTCACTGATCCCTCTCGTAGCTCTATCTTCTTTATAGTTTTGTCCTTTGTAGAGCGCCAGTCGCATGTAATTTTCATTGAAAAATGGCTGCATGACCCCTGAATCCGCCAAAGTCACATCAAGATTGCCTGTCTTTCCTTCCGAATGGTTATAGATCAGGATATCCTTTAGCCCAAACTCGCCTACTTTCTCGTTGACCTTGATACTGTATCCTGGTATGCCATCATAAAAAACTCCGGCTTTGATATCCAATGCAGGTGACTTCATCCGCATATCATATAGAAGACTGAAAGTTTTCAAATTCACTTTGGGAACCAGATAATTGTTGGATAGATACGCCGCAAAAGTAAGTACAATCACAAAAACCCCGATAGGGCGCATTGCTCTAATGAGTGAAATTCCGCTGCTTTTTATCGCCGTAAGCTCAAAATGCTCCCCGAGATTTCCGAAAGTCATCAAGCTGGAAAGCAATACGGCTAGAGGCAAAGCCATTGGGGAAATGGAGATCACAAAGTAGCTGATTAGCTCCATGTAAATCCAAAAACCAAGCCCTTTCCCAAAAATCTCGTCGAAATATTTCAGCATGTTGACTGTCAACAAGATGAAATCCACCACGAGGAATGTCAATAAAAATGGGCCTAAAAAAGACCCAAGGATAAGCTTGTCTAATTTCTTCATTGGTTTAAACTTCTGACTACAGCATAAGTATATGCGTAAAATCTAAGTTCAAAGTTGCTAAATTGATTTGATTTTAACCACCAATAATTTCTTTAAGTCGGTTGATCAGCCCATCCCAAATTGCAGCTGACTCCTCATCATCGTAGACATCTGAGTAATCAATCACCTTGATAAATAGCGTTTGGGTTAGCTCGTTTTCTTCAAGTTTGAATTCTATATAGGCGTGATCTTCCTCATTGGGAACTGCGGGGTCATAAAACTCAAATTTTACATGCATATTAGTTCTCATCGAAACCATTCGAGCATGATGATCCTCTCTGTCAAAATGAAAGATGTAATTTTTATCCTCATTGATGTTTACATCGTCAGCAAACCATTCGGATAAGCCGCTAGCAGTACTCAAATAATTGAAGACAATTTTTTTCGAGGCATTGATTTGATAATCAGCAACAAATTTATTTTTTACCATGATGTTATGTTTTACGAAGTGTAAAAAATCATTTTTTACAGAAAGTCAACTTGCATTTCACAACACAAGACCTCATATTTGCATTCCAATTTCGGGGATCACCCAATAAGATGTCGACAAAAGGTTTTCATCTATGAACTACTGAAACTTGACTGTGCATTAATATAGGCATTAAATTCTTAAATGCACCTCAAAAAATTGACTTATGATCTCACTTAATCTGACGTGAGTTGGGAAGAAATCTTTAACCTCAGATTTAAAGCATTTTATCTAAAGTGCCATTGGTTAAATTTTCGAAAGGTAGGGGCCATTCAACAGAAAAGATTGGCATATCAGAAAGTAGGTTTAGTGAGAAGTTGAATTAATTAATAAATGGCGAGGTAGCTCATCCCGATAGTCATCGGGAGTTAGAGCGAAGGATTCATAACTCTGAGGTCGGGAGTTCTATTCCCGAATTTGAAATATTGAAGAAATTATAAATGGCGAGGTAGCTCAGTTGGTTAGAGCGCAGGATTCATAACCCTGAGGTCGGGAGTTCAAATCTCCCTCTCGCTACAAAAGGCTTTCAGAAATGGAAGCCTTTTCTTTTTATAAATCAGCTGTCGATAGCTAATAATGCTATATTTCTGATCCAAAGATTTCAGACGATGAACTCACAAAAGATCCAAAACCCTCCAACTAGTTTTCTGAAAATGTTGACTTTTTTAGGGCCAGGTTTTATTCTTTCAGCCTCAATTGTAGGTTCTGGAGAGTTGATTGCAACTACTATTCTTGGTGCTAAAGCTGGATTTATCACTTTTTGGGTAATCCTTGTTAGCTGTATTATCAAAGTCGGAATTCAACTGGAATTCGGGAAAAATGCAATTATATCAGGAAGACCTGTGATGGCAGAGTTTAACAAACTCAAAGGCTTTCGCCTAGGGCAAGCAAACTGGATGGTTTGGATGACTTTTTTCCTAACATGCCTCAAAATTCTTCAACTTGGGGGAATGCTAGGAGGAGCTGCAATCGCTTTTTCCTTGATCTTTCCAGACATACCAATAAGTTTCGCAGTAGTATTTCTAGGTGTAAGTGTTGGGCTTTTTATTTTTAGAAATTACTATAAGTTGATAGAAAAGTTGGCTACCATAATGGTTTTTGGATTTACCTTTTTCACACTCGTATCCTTATTTGCCATATTCTTTACTCCATACAGCTTTTCAGGCTCAGACATTCTGCAGGGTTTACGTTTTGAATTGCCTAAGCAATACCTCTTTGTGGCTATCGGTGCTTTCGGTATCACCGGGGTGGCTAGTGATGAGATTATTGCCTACACCTATTGGTGCCAAGAGAAAGGATATGCAGCTTATACTGGCGAAAATGACGGAAGCAATTCTTGGAATACTCGAGCGAAAGGATGGATTAAAGTCATGTATTTGGATGCTTTTGTAGCCATGATTTGCTATACTATAGTCACCGCTGCCTTTTACCTATTAGGTGCAGCAATCCTTCATGGAAACGAAATTGTTCCGGAAGGAAATGAATTGATTGCTTTTTTGGCATCCATTTATACCAAGTCATTAGGGTCAGGAGTTCGTCTGGGGTATTTGATTGGAGCATTTATTGCACTCTATTCCAGTGTCTTTGCCACCTTGGCTTATTGGTCGAGGCTATTCCCGGATATCTTCCATGAATTAAAATGGTGGAGAATCAATAGTCAGATGGACAAAGATTCTGCTGTAAAAGTTTGGGCTTGCATTTTTCCAGTACTTTGGATCTTAGCCTTTCTGTTTTTGAAACTCCCTACATTCATGGTTCTTATCGGAGGAGTGATCGGCTCAGTTCTTTTACTTGTGGTAGTCTATGCCGCTATCCAATTTCGAATAAAAAATGATTTTCTAAAATTGGACTCAAGCTTAATTTCTACCTGTATTTTTTGGCTAAGTGTCATTTCTATTGCCTTGGTATCAGGCTATGGAATTCTAAAAATATTCTAAAAAAAAAGCCTCCCCGAAGGAAGGCTTTATAAAATAAGGCAGTGCAGACCTTATTTTACTTTTTCAACTACAGCTTTGAATGCTTCAGGGTGATTCATGGCCAAATCTGCCAAAACCTTTCGGTTAAGTTCGATTTCACCTTTCTTCAATAATCCCATTAGTTGAGAATAAGACATGCCAAGCAATCTTGCTCCTGCATTGATACGCTGAATCCATAAAGCTCTGAATTCTCTTTTCTTCGCTTTTCTGTCTCTGTATGCGTACTGAAGTCCTTTCTCGTACTTGTTTTTGGCTACTGTCCATACGTTGCTACCTCTTCCGAAATAACCTCTTGTGGCCTTTAGTATTTTTTTTCTTCTTGCTCTTGACGCAACCGCGTTTACCGATCTAGGCATAGTGTTATAATTTTTGATTCGTGGTGCTTATCGCTAAGACTTCAAAACCAACGTATCTGGTGAATAAATGAACCTTAATTTAATTTTTGTGAATGAGGAAAATCAGATTCTCAACATCGCACGGACTCTACCTTCGTCAGACTCATCTACGTAACCAGTTTTGGTCAGATTACGCTTACGCTTGGTAGCTTTTTTAGTTAGGATGTGGCTTTTGAATGCGTGTTTCCTTTTGATTTTGCCGGTTCCCGTTAAGGCAAACCGCTTCTTTGCACTGGATTTGGTTTTTACTTTTGGCATTTTGCTGTATTTAGATTTGTTGAAATTTATTTCTTTCCTGCTTTCGGAGCGATGAAGATATTCATCCGCTTTCCTTCCAATTTTGGCAGCTGTTCTACAGCACCATAATCTGCAAGAGCCTGCGCGAATTTTAATAAGAGCATCTCCCCTCTTTCCTTAAACACAATGCTTCTTCCGACGAAATGCACATAAGCTTTCACTTTTGCGCCCTCTTTCAGAAAACTGATTGCATGCTTCAATTTGAAGTTGAAATCATGATCATCCGTGTTAGGTCCGAATCTTATTTCCTTCAGAACAATCTTCGCAGCATTGGATTTAATTTCCTTCTGCTTCTTTTTCTGCTCGTACTTAAACTTCGCATAATCGAGAATCTTACATACAGGAGGATCTACGGTAGGAGAAATTTCAACCAGATCCAGATCGTTTTCTTCTGCGATTTTAATGGCTTTTTCCAGTGGTAACAATGCATTTCCACCTTCTACAAAGTCTCCAACCACTCTGACCTCACGGGCTCTGATTTTATGATTTACTTTATATGGTTCTTCTTGCCGTCCTCTGTAGGGTTGTCTTTGGTTTCTCAAGTTTGCGTTGATTGTTTTATGAAATAGGCTGCAAATATCGGAATAAATTTTAATTATGAAAAGTATCGTATAATAATACCTTCATTACTTATGCAGTGATTCGGCGATAATACCATTAAAATAGGCGATAAATTCTTCTAAAGAGAAATTTCCCAGATCGCCTTCACCATGCTTACGCACAGAAAGTTTCCGGTCTTCTTGTTCTTTTTCTCCGACTATGAGCATGAAAGGCACTTTTTTAACTTCGGAATCTCTGATCTTGCGACCTATTTTTTCATCCCGGTTGTCAATTGAGCCAGTGATTCCCACCTCATCAAGCATTGCTTTAATTTCTTCAGCATAGTCTACATATTTTTCTGAAATAGGAAGAATATTGATCTGCTCAGGCGCTAGCCAAAGCGGGAAGTTACCTGCACAATGCTCAATTAATACAGCGACGAACCGCTCCAATGAGCCAAAAGGAGCACGGTGAATCATCACCGGTCGGTGCTTTTGATTATCTGCACCTATATATTCCAACTGGAATCGCTCCGGAAGATTGTAATCTACCTGAATGGTTCCTAATTGCCACTTCCGCCCTAAGGCATCTTTTACCATGAAGTCAAGCTTAGGTCCGTAGAATGCTGCTTCGCCAAGCACGGTAATCGTTTCAAGACCTTTCTCGGCTGCAGCTTCGATGATTGCGGATTCAGCTTTTTCCCATACTTCATTTCCTCCTATGTACTTTTCGGCCTTTTCAGGATCTCTAAGTGAAATTTGAGCAGTGTAATCTTGGAACCCAAGGGCCTTGAAAACATACATGACTAGGTCAATCACTTTGATGAATTCTTCTTTCACTTGATCCGGTCGACAAAAAATATGCGCATCATCCTGAGTAAAACCTCTAACTCGAGTCAGGCCATGCAATTCTCCGCTTTGCTCATAGCGATAAACAGTTCCGAATTCTGCATATCGGATCGGCAACTCTTTATATGAGTGTGGCTTATTTTTATAGATTTCACAATGATGAGGACAGTTCATCGGTTTCAACAAAAACTCCTCGCCTTCATGCGGTGTAGTAATCGGTTGAAAAGAATCCTTTCCGTATTTCTCATAGTGACCCGAAGTCTCATAGAGCGCTTTGTGACCAATATGAGGAGTCGTCACCTGCTGATAGCCTGACTTATCCTGGGCACGCTTCATGAAGTTAATCAATCGCTCACGCAGCAACGTACCTTTTGGCAACCAAAGCGGAAGCCCCATCCCTACTTTCTCGGAAAAACAGAATAACTCTAATTCACGGCCTAACTTACGGTGATCCCGCTTTTTAGCCTCCTCTAATAAGGTCAGGTATTCCTGAAGTTCTTTGTCTTTAGGGAAAGTAACACCGTA
>JBBQDY010000112.1:0-8878 GCA_038320155.1 Cytophagales bacterium | reverse complement strand
TACCACCGCATGGTTTGTAACATTGTGATCATTTTATTGAAGAATAAAGGATTAGAGAATAAGAGAATAGAGAATAAGAATCCCGATAGCTCTCGGGAGAGAATAAGAGATTAGAAATTAGTCATAATAGTTGGGATTAGACGCCAGAATAGGCACCGAATCCACCATCTACCGCGATAACCGTACCGGTGACAAATGCCGATGCATCGGCACATAGCCAGTGTAAAGTTCCCAGCAAATCCTCTGGACTACCAAAGCGATTCATTGGAGTATGAGTGATAATTTGATTTCCTCGTTGCGTTAAGCTCCCATCGCTTTCAGTAAGTAAGCTTCGGTTTTGTTCTGTTAGGAAAAATCCCGGAGCAAGTGCATTCACCCTAAAGTCTGCCCCATGCTTTGTGGCCAATTCCACGGCCAAAAACTTCGTGAAATTATCTATTGCAGCTTTGGCAGAAGCATATCCCATGACTCTGGTCATTGGTCTTGAAGCCGCCATGGAGGAAATGTTGATGATGTTTCCTTTTCCCGATTTAAGCATCAGAGGAAGCAGCGCTTTAGTGGGGAGGATGGTTCCAAGGTAATTGAGGTCCATCACTTTTCTCAAGGAATCTGAATCCAAATCCAAAAATGTCTGCTCAGGTCGAATCACAGCACCAGGCATATTTCCTCCTGCTGCATTGATCAAAATATCTATTCCACCAAATTTTGCACCTAGCTCATCGGTAAGTTGAGCCAAACCTTCCTCATCCGTCACGTCAACAGCATAGCTTTCAGCGTGTCCTCCAGCTTCACTAATTTCAACCTTTAATGAATCAATTTTGGAAGCTGTTCGCCCAAGTAAAATGAGGGTTGCTCCATGAGCAGCTAGGTACTTACACATGGCACTACCGAGTACCCCTGCGGCACCGGTGAATACAATTTTTTTTCCTTCTAGAGAAAATAGAGAATCAGGCATAATTAGATTTTAAAGTTCAAAGGGCTGAAGTCGAAATAGTTTTTGGCATTGGTATAGCAAATGTCAGTAATTAGCTTGCCAAGCCACTCTTCGTCCCAAGGGAGCTCACCATTGGCGACATCAGTACCAAATAAATTGCAAAGAACTCTTCGGAAATATTCATGTCGGGGAAAAGAGAGAAAGCTTCTTGAGTCTGTGAGCATCCCGATAAAGCAGCTTACCAAGCCCATATTGGAAAGTGTGTTCAGCTGCATTTCCATCCCATCTTTCTGGTCCATGTACCACCAGCCAGATCCAAATTGAATCTTCCCTTTGGAGGAGCCATCATTGAAGTTGCCAATCATAGTTGCCAAAACCTCATTGTCTCGTGGATTCAAGTTGTAAAGAACTGTTTTGGTCAATTGATCATTCGAGTCAAGTTTGTTGAGGAAGCCAGCGAGACTTTTTGCCTGATCAAAATCTCCTATGGAATCGAAACCAGTGTCGGGACCTAGATTTTGCAAAGACCTTGAGTTAGTATTTCGCAAAGCGCCAAGATGGAATTGTTGCACCCAGCCCTTTTTATGATAAAGCTTACATAAGGCCGCCAGAGTCTTGAATTTAAAGAATTTCACTTCTGTAGGGTTCAAAGTCTTGCCCTGAATCAGATGCTGGAATAAGGTGTCGATATTGAATTCATTTTCTTCGAAAAAGTAGAGCTGCTCCAGTCCATGATCAGAGAGTCTACAGCCACGCTGATGGAAATAGTCGATTCGATTAGAAAGGGCTTCCAAAAGAGTGTCGAAGGAATTAATGGAAACGCCACTGGCAGTAGTTAATCGATCCAAGTAATCCTGATAAACTTCGGGTTGCTCCACTGAATAAGCCTTGTCAGGCCTGAATGCTGGATGCAGCTGCAGCTTAGTTTCTTTTCCGGCGAATGAGACGTGCTCCTGCAAATCATCAGTTGGATCATCTGTAGTGCAGACAGTTTCTACATTCATCTGATTCAGCAATCCTAAAGTTGAAAACTCATCAGCCTGCAATCTTAAATTACAGGTATCATAAATCTCCTTTGCAGAAGCTTCATTCAGAAGTTCCTCAATGCCAAAATAGCGCTTCAGTTCTAAGTGAGACCAGTGATAGAGTGGATTCCTCATCGTAAAAGGAACAGTCTGCCCCCATTTTAGAAACTTCTCTTCATCAGAGGCATTGCCGGTGATATATCGTTCATTAATTCCCAAAGTCCGCATGGCTCGCCACTTGTAATGATCGCCTGCCAACCAAATCTTTGAAAGGTTTTCAAATTTTTTATTCTGGTTGATTTCAGCAGGAGGGAGGTGGTTGTGATAATCAATGATCGGAAGATTTTTTGCATAGGTATGATACAGTATTCTAGCGTATTCATTTTGCAAAAGAAAATCTTCGGATAGGAAGGTGGTGTGGATTTCAGCTAAAGACATATTTGTATTTAGAGTGGGTTATTTGGGTTTTCGATAGTTTAATTTAAGCCGATTATGGAACCGAATCATTTTAAAATACGGAAACGATTGCGAAAATAAGAATCAATTTCAGGTAATTCTTAAGAAGGTTTTGTATTTTCAGAAACCCAAAAAAACCCAAAAATTATGGCTGCAGGCATAAACCTCAAAGAATTAGCCGCTGAACTCAAATTAGCACCGTCCACAGTTTCCCGAGCGCTCAATGATAGCTATGAGATTAGCGAAGAAACCAAAAAGAAGGTAATCAGCATGGCCGAAAAGCTGAATTATCAGCCCAATCAGTTTGCCAGAGGTCTTCGAGAAAATAAGAGCAAAACCATTGCAGTGATTATTCCTGAGCGTATCAACAACTTTTTTGCGCAAGTCATGGATGGGATCGAAGAAATAGCCCAAGATCATGGCTATCACTTGTTGGTCTACAATACGCACGAGGATGTGGAGCGTGAGAAAAAAATTGTAAATCTTCTACTAAATGGTCGTGCAGATGCAGTAGTGATGTCTGTTTCTAGCCAAACAAGTGACGTTTCCCATTTGGAAAAATTATATAATCAAGGATTGCCAATCATCTTTTTCGACAGGATTTGCTCCGGCATACCTACTACCAAATTTATCACCAATGATTACCAAAGTGCTTATGATGGTACCAAACATTTGATCCAGCAGGGTTGTAAGAAAATTTCTTTTCTGATGATCAGTAAAGAATTATCGATTACCAAAGAGCGATACCGTGGTTATTCCATGGCGGTGAAGGAGGCTGGATTGGTTGAGGAGCCGACATTTAGCCTGAACTGTAATCATTGTGACGAGGAGAATATCGATCTTATTCGTGATATGCTTTGGTCTGAAAATAGACCCGATGGGATTTTGGCTTCCGTGGAGAAATTAGCAATAGCCACCTATCACGCGGTAAAGCGAACAAAAATCAGGATTCCTGAAGATCTGAAAATCATCAGCTTCGCAAATACAACAATGGCTGGACTGCTCAGTCCGTCACTAACCACGATTACCCAACCGGCAATTACCATTGGCCAAGAATGCGCCAAATTGCTAATAGGAAAATTGACCAAGCCAAAGCATTACGAGTTGATCGATCAGGTGATCATTATTCCTTCAAAAATTATTATTCGATCGTCCACGGTTGCTGAGTAAAGTGTATTTTGAATTGCTAAAACACAAAAAAGCTGCTCTAATTTTAGAGCAGCTTTTTTAGTATTTATCTAAATCTACTTGTGCTGATTAATATCCCGGGTTTTGTGGGAATCCTGATGCTCCACCTTCCGCTCGATCAATCTGATTTTGAGGAATTGGTCTAAGCACGTGGAAGTCCTGAATGTTTGGAGCAGCTTGCGCATTATATTTTTTTACTCGCTCCACCAAAATTCCCCAACGCTTCAGATCCAACCAACGAGACTGCTCACCGATCATTTCCCGCTCCCGCTCTTCAGTAAGGAACTCCATAGTCATCTGAGCGGGAGTGATTTCCATTTCAGTTTGTTTACCAGGGAAGGCTGCTCTTCTTCTGATCACATTAATGGTAGCAGTCGCATCAGCCACTTTATTTTGCTTCAACTGTGCCTCCGCTAATAGTAAATAAGTATCTGCCAATCGCATAGCGATGTAATCTCTTCCTCCTTCAAATTGCGTTCGATCTACTCTTCCCGGATCCATTTGCTTCCTCATGGAAGGGAAAAGTTTCTCGTCGTATCTTGAAGGAATCAAGACTTGATACTTTTTCTTGGCACGCTCCGCTTGCGAAAGATTCACCCCTGGAAGCCAAATAGTGGTATCTCCCGTGGCAAAAGTCATTGACGTCTTAGAGTTGTCAAAGGAAGCAGTATAAGTACCAGGTCGATTGGATTTGAAGTGATCGACAAAGGTTTTCTTGTATCGGCTATCATTTACTCGCTCTGCGAATATCACATCTAAAGTGTAAGGAGTTGGCCGGTAACGTTTAAAAGGTCGACCATTTTCAGTGTCTCGCTGCATTCCTGGCTGCGTATCATATTCCATTAGGAAAAACACGTGAGAATTGTTCCCTCCTCCATTGGTCAATGGATCTCTGGTGTATTGTGCTGACCAGATTACTTCATCATTGATTTCATTTCCCACTCGATGAACGTCAGCGAAGTCAGGCAATAATTTTAGCCCGGCGGTAGCAATTACACTTTTGAACAGAGTCTCGGCAGAAGCAAAATCAGCTGGAGATCCGGCAGCGGTGTAACCTCTGGTCAAGAATACTTTGCCAAGTAGGTGCTCGGCGGCAGCTTTTGTAGCTCTTCCATAATCACTTGATTTAGCTTTTGCCTCCAGATTTGGAATAGCTTCCTGAAGATCCTTGATGATCGAAGCATAAACCTCCGGGACAGGTGTTCTGGTAACAGTCTTTGTAGGAATTTTCGTCTCAGTAAGTCGGAGGTCAACAGCACCAAAAAGCTGCACCAAGATAAAGTAATGGTGAGCTCTGATAAATTTGGCTTCAGCGACTCTTTGGGCTACTCTAGCAGGAGCAACTCCTGTCACATTAACAGATCGCTCGATTACTGCATTGGCTGTATTGATTCCTCGATAGAATTCGTCCCACAGTTCTCGGGCGTGTCCATTTTGAGAATCAAATTCATTGGTATAGGTATTCATAAATTTCCATGAACCGTCTGCGCCATTAGTATAGGTATCGGTTCCGAAAATCGTAAAATTATTTCCACGTTCCGTTCCATACCATGCTCTCATAGTGCTATATGCCGAGTTCACCCCATCTTCCAATCCTTTTGCAGTGTTCAAATAGTCATTTCCGATTTGCGAGATTACTTGTTCATCAAGGTAACCATCACAGGAAACAGCGACCGAAAGTCCAAGAATCAGAGCAGCTGACTTTGCCCAGTTTTTGAAATTGATATTTATATTTTTCATGACGTTTCGTTTTGCTGATTAAAATTTCGCATTGATACCAAATGTAAATGAAGTCACCGGAGGAGCAATGTTGGCGTTTACTACACCACCTTCTACACCTTGCTCACCATCAATGAATACTTCAGGGTCGATACCTTTATGCTCTGATCGATAATTAGAGAAGATAAAAGGATTTTGGATACTGGAGTATAGTCTCAGACTGCTCATACCGATTTTCTTTGCGGCTGCCTCGCTGAATGTATAGCCGAAATTGATATTTCTAACTTTCACAAAGGTTCCGTCAAAATAAGACATCGAGCTATTATACTTAGGTCTCTCCTGATTTTGGTTTGGTCTAGGATAGGAGTTGGTTGGATTTTCTGGAGTCCAGTAATCCACTGCCAAGTTATTATATCGACCAAAGAGGGAATTGAAATTGTCGTGAAATTGAGAGCGAATCATGGAACCGAATCTTCCAAAGATGAAGAAAGACATATCAAAACCTTTATAGCTGAATCGATTGGTCATACCTAAAGAAAAGTCTGGAACTGCCGAACCAAGAAATTGACGATCTAAAGAATTGATTTTCCCATCGTTGTTAAAATCCTCTATTTTGATCTCACCTGGCTTGTCGCCAAAAGATTTAGCCAAATCAGTTTCAGAGGTCTGCCAAATCCCAACTTTTTTCAAGTCATAAAATACTGTTAATGGTCGACCAATAAATCGGCCGGCGGCGAGATCGTCTCCATTTGGTAAGGAAATAATTTCTTCTCGATTTCGAGTAAAAATCAAATCTGTCGACCAAACAAAGCTGCCTTTTTCAATATTTAAAGTAGAAAGGGATAATTCGATACCTCTGTTTTGAGTCTCACCAATGTTGGTTATGAAGCCACCAAAACCAATTGAGTTGGGAAGTGGCTGTGGTGCCAAAAGATCAGATGTATTGGTGACATAATATTCTGCTGAACCAATAACTCTGCCTTGCCAGAAAGAGAAGTCTAAACCCGTATTGAAGGTTGCTGAAGTTTCCCATCTCAAATCCGGGTTACCAATCGAGCTTGGCCGATAACCGAAGGCTGCGGTATTATCAAAAGCATAGCTAGTTCTTCCAAGCAAAGCTTGAGTTTGATAAGGGTTGATAGCTTGGTTTCCAATTTCTCCATAAGACACTCTCAATTTCAAGAGGTCAATCTTGGTTGAATTCTTTAGGAAATCTTCATCCTTAATATTCCAAGCTGCTGCCACAGATGGGAATACACCATATTTGTTATTTTGACCGAAGCGGGAGCTACCATCTGCTCTAACAGTAGCAGTCAAGAGGTATTTCCCTTTGTAGGAATAGTTTGCTCTGCCCATAAAGGACATCAAAGACCACTGAATCAAATTGGTATTTGCACCTGTAATTTGAGAGGCATCTCCCAAACGATTGAAGAATTGAGACTCCGCTGGAACTCCTAAAACACTGATTCCTGTTTGTTCGAAATTGTCCCGCTGAACGGATTGGAGTGCTGTCAAGTTTATGTTATGATCAGTATTGAAGGTCTTCGTATAAGTCAAGATATTCTCCATGGTATAGTTGAATCGGAATTCTTCACCTACACTACCTGCCGCAAGACCACCTCTTCTAGAATTGGTCAGTGACCCTGTAAAACGTCCCTGTCTTTCAATATTAAAATCAGGGCCAAATACAAATCTATAGGAAAGACCTTTAGCAATCTCCCAGTTAGCATATAAGCTGGTGAAGATTCGATATCTTTTAGTTAAATCCTGTTGAGCACCTGGTACTACTTCGGCAAATGGATTTGTTCTCAAACCATCAGAAGTTGGCAAGAAAATCAGGTTTCCCTCATCGTCATACGGTTTTCCCAATGGATTTTCTTGAAGTGCTCCTCCCAATGGGTTGAAATTTTCACCGTTTCGCTCACTGTAAGAAACTAGGGTAGAAGTACCGATTTTCACTTTGCTATTGATCTGATGATCTAAATTGATTCGGAAGGTGTAGCGGGAAAAATCCTGATTGATAATCACACCTTTATCTTTAAAGAAGTTACCTGAGATAAAGAAAGTTGTCTTGTCACTTCCACCGCTGAGACCGACTTGGTGACTTTGGATTGCTCCGGTACGAAGTAAGCCTCCAATGTAGTCTGTACTTCTGCCTAGTTTAATTGATTCTAATTCGACTGGCTCAAATAAAGCTGCGTCAGCTGCTGCAGTGGCTGGACCAGCTGGATAGTTTCCAGTTGCTCTTCGAGACTCCCTTTTATATTCTGCAAAGCCTGGACCATCGAATACCTCGATTCTTCCCAGCTCCTCATTGATTCCATAATAAGAGTCAAAAGACACGGTTGTTTTACCGATAGTTCCTCGCTTAGTGGTAATCAACACTACCCCGTTCGCACCTCTTGAACCATAAATTGCAGTTGCAGACGCATCTTTCAAGACTTCCATAGAAGTAATATCCTGAGGGTTGATGTCATCCAATCCACCTACTAGTGGAATTCCATCCACTACATAAAGTGGCTCATTGGATGCATTGAACGATCTTCGACCTCGAATACGAACTTGAGGCGCAGCACCTGGCTTTGATCCTGCCTGGGTCACATCGACACCAGCTGCTCTACCTTGAAGGGCTTGTCGAGCATCTGTGATTGGAAGTTCCTGGATTTCTTTACTACCGACTGATGAAATCGCACCGGTTAGTTGACTTTTCTTAGCAGTACCATAACCAACAACGATTACCTCATCCAAATCTGAAAGATCAGGCTGAAGGGTAACATCAATCTGTGATTGGTTTCCGACCTGTCGCTCTATCGGGGAATAACCAATAAAGGAAAAGATTATTACCCCTGATGAAGGGGAGCTAATAGCATACTGACCATCGATGTCAGTGGTGGTTCCAGTGGTAGTCCCTTTCACAAGGATAGTAGCTCCTGGAAGGGGAGCCCCTGTTTCATCAGATACGGTACCTCGTATCTGAACATTCTGAGCAAAAGCGCTTACAGCACCAAGCATCAGAAAGACCACCACCAAAAGGTGTGTGTAAATTTTTGCACGCATAGTAGATTAGGTTTATTGTTAATAGATAATGAATTCTCAAGAAGCTTTGGTATTAGTTTTTCAAATGGGAGTAATACTTCCAGCACTTAATTCCTTCAAGTTACCTGATAGACCAACCAATCTCAAGACTTTCCGAATAGGACTTACGGAATCGATTGCGAGCAATAGAAAAGGCTTTTATCCAAATTAAAGTAGAAATCAACCTTAGTAAAAAACTTAGCGTGGAATGGGGTCTATTGCAAGTCAAAAACGTAAATGAACTGATTTAAAGGTCAAAAAAATACCGCTTTAACAATTACGTCAAAGCGGTAATAGAATTTAAGCTTTAGACTTTCGGCGGTTCCCAGCCCTTTTCATATTCTCGTGTCCAAAGTGCCATTGCTTTTGGCGAATTAGTGATATGTCCATTTTTCGGATCACAAACGAGTGTTTCTCCTGTGCGGGAAGAAATGTTAGCCAAATGACACAGTAGGGTAGATACTGCGCCTTCTTCGATATT
>JBBQDY010000111.1:0-8933 GCA_038320155.1 Cytophagales bacterium | reverse complement strand
GTTCATCCTGAGCCAGGATCAAACTCTCCATTGTAAGTTACTATATACACTATTTTGACTTGGCACCCCGAAGAGCCCAAATCTTCTCTTTCTTTACTCAGGTTACTATTTTTTTTCGCCTTACATCATTTCAAAGAACTTTTCCCTTACTTTAAAGGGTTTGTGAGAATCGCTTTCCTCAAATGCGAGTGCAAATATCCGGATTTTATTTTGGTATCAAACAAATTGTTTGAAAAAATAAAATCTTTCTCCAACACCCATTTCTCAATTTCTACTTCCCTTTGGACCTTTGTCTGATTGGGAGTGCAAACTTAGCTGACTTAACCAAAATACACAAGCTATTGGCGTCGAAAATCTATCAAATAGTCAAGAAATATTCTAGCTGATTAAAAATCAGCTGCTTTGTTTTTAAAAAGTGGAACAGTACTACATGGCTCCCCATACATTATGCTTTTGGCTTTGCTCTGAATTTGTGCTATGATCCTACCATAAGCAAATAAAGGAACTGGATAATCACTACACCCTTTAACTACCACAGGCTTTCCCTTGTAGTCCTCTGGATTTAATTGGCCCACCAATTGATCCGCTATCATAATCTCTAATTCACTCAAACTTCCGATAGCATATCCTTTGGAAATCTCCGTTAGGTATGTGGCTACAAGCATAAAAGCCCAATTGGGAACAATAGCATCAGCAGTACAAGTGATTGCAACCCATTTACCCTTATAATTATTCCAATCAATTTCTTTCAAAGCCAAACGGAATTCCTTTTCGCGAAGCATTAAACCCTGAAACAAGAATGGCGCAAGATCAAATACTATCCTTTCTTCTTTAGGATAGATTTCCTCTAGATTAATTGTGATTATAGGACTTTGGGCCACTCTATTTATAATTTCACTCATGATAGCAACGGGTTTTTCTTAGAATGAAGTGCTTTAAACTCCTTTAAATAATTCGGGACGAAATAGGCCAGGTCCTCAAATTTTGAGCTTTGGTATTTATCAAAAGCTAACTCCCCCATAAATCTTGCTGAAATTTCAATATCCAGAAATATCGCATTGCAGTTCTCCAAAACATTTTTCAACTTCTCAGCCCCATCTCCTAGAAAGCAAACTCTATTATGAGCTAACCACGCCTTAAATGAGTTTTGATCGATCAATTCTGAATCGAGAGCATCGAGAGTATTTAATTCAGAATCAAAAACCTCCCGATAGACTTCCATTCTTCTTGCATCCAAGACCGGTATGATGTAAGGAATGTCTCCAAGATTTTCGACGGCTGCATAGGCCAAAAGCTTCAAAGTCGGAATACCAATCAAAGGCAAATCCCATGCAAAGGCCAGTCCTTTTGCGGTTGAAATCCCAATTCGCAATCCTGTATAGGATCCCGGGCCCTCGGATACCGCAATCGCATTTAATTCTCTCATGCTTATATTACATCTATCCAAGAGGTCAGAAATCATCCTCACTAATAATTCCGAATGTGCTCCTTTTCCATCATTGGCCTCTAAGTCAATTAACGCTCCATTTTGATGAAGTGCGATTGAACAAATCTGTGTGGAAGTTTCTATGGAAAGGATGTATGGCACAGCGACTTTATTTAGTACTGGCAGTTAGGGTCAACCTCACTTTTTCAGGACTATTCAAGAATTCTTTGGCATTTATCACATCAACATCTTCTTTCAATCCTGCTGCAATCATTCCTTCCTGGAAATAATAACGTGATACGATTTCTTCCGAAAGAATCTTTTTAATCTCCTTTTGATAAGTGATCAAATCTTGCTCCTTGCTGTGTTTCACCCTCTTTTCAAGCGCCTCAATTTGAGCCTTGATTTCAGGATAATACTCCACTCTTTCCGCATTCTTTTTCATGTCCTCTATAGACTTTTCAAGATAGGTAGTGTAATCATATTCTTTGTCTTTCAACCAACTCAGAAAGTCCTTGTATTCCTGATCAGAGATCGAGTAGGAACTTGGCTCTCCAATTTTTGCATGCTTGTAAAAGTATTCTGTTGCAAAATCAAAGACATGATTCCTGGCAACCAGACTATAGGATATAGGTGAATAGCTTACTTGCTCGGTCAATTGGTCAGGTTCAATCCCTGCTCCGTCTAAAACGATTCTACCATTTTTGGTTTTAAATTCTTTTCGTAACGAATCTGGAACAGTTGTCAATGAACCATTTTCCCTGCTTTTCAAGTAATCAATTGCTTGAATGCAACGTCCACTAGGGATATAATACTTTGCAGTGGTCACTTTCAACTGTGAATTGTAGGACAAAGGAACTGAGGTTTGAACCAATCCTTTTCCGAAAGACTTTCTGCCAACTAAAACAGCCCGATCGTAATCTTGCAAAGCTCCTGCCACAATCTCAGATGCACTCGCACTTCGCTCATTGATCAAGACAACCATCGGAATATCCTTATCCAAAGGCGTTTTTGTTGTTTTATAAGTATAGTTGACGTTTTCTAATTTGCCAATCGTCTTTACAACTTCTTTTCCTTTCGGAATAAATAAATTAACGATTTCAACGGCCTCACTAACGAGTCCCCCTGGATTATCCCGAAGATCTAATACCAAGCGATCTACCCCTTGAGCTTTAAGATCCACAATTGCATTTCTAACTTCATTAGCAGCATTGGTAGTAAAATCACTCAATTTGATATAACCAGTTTTGGAATCAAGTTTTCCGTAGTACGGGACATTTTTAATGGAAATTTTCTTTCGGACAACTTTAAACTCAAGTGTGTCTTGATCCCGTTTTACTTTCAGAAAAACTTCTGTATTAGCAGGACCCTTTAATAAAGTAGACACATCAGATGTCTCCAGTCCAGTTACTTTGGTCGTATCCACCTGAAGCAAATAATCTGCAATCTTCAACCCTGAATTTTGAGCCGGGAAACCGGTATAAGGCATTATGACCATAATCCCTTCCCCACGATTTCCGATCAATGCACCAATTCCGGCATATTCGCCTGTAGTTAGCATCCTAAAATCATCTGAATTCTCTTCCGGAATATATTCGGTATATGGATCTAATTCTTCCAGCATGGCATTGATCCCGATGGTCACCAACTCATCCGGATCAATCTCATCTACATAGTAAGAGTCAAGCTCCCTGACCAAAGTGGCAAAAATGTCGATGTTCTTCGCAATAGCGAAAAGCTTATCTTTCTTCGGAGAAAACGCAAAAAATCCAAATAAAATAAGAACTCCTACAAGGGAAATTAGTAATGGTTTCTTAACTATTTTTGTCATTGTTTGGATCATTTTGGCTAAGTAGCGGGGAAAGCTTTTTCAAGATGGCAATCATTTTAGATTGAAGGTCTGCGAATTCCATCAAATCGGAACTTACGTAAATCAAACCAATAGAAATCTGTTTTCCATCCAAATCTAGGAGTGATTTATTCAATCGGTAGGCTTCTTTTATTCTCCTCCGAACTAAATTCCTACTGACAGCTTTTTTTATTTTCTTTTTTGGAACGGAAAAAAGCACCTGTACAGTTCCATTTCCCGACTGCCCTTTAACATAAAATAGGACTTTGAACGGGTACAAAAAAAAAGAGGAACTTTCGCTAAAAAGTTCCTTGATAAGTTTATCGGCATGCAGCCGCTCACTTTTTGGGAGTCGATAATTCATCGCAGAGCCTAGATTCGTATGTGAACATACGAAAATCAATGCACAGAATTACTTCTTCAATGTCTTTTCAGAAGAAACAGAAAGTTTATGTCTTCCTTTGGCTCTTCTTGCCTTTAGCACTCTTCTTCCGTTTGCAGAAGACATTCTTTCTCTGAATCCGTGCTTATTTTTTCTTTTTCTACGAGAAGGTTGGAATGTTCTTTTCATGATCGAATATCTTTATCTAATTGCTTGCCTGATTAAGTCTCCTTGGATTACCCTCCAAAAAGGACTGCAAAGATAAGTACCATTTCCTCAAATACAAGTCAAGCAAATAAAATTGTTTCCAATTCCATATTAATGAAAATCAATTACCATTTCAGTTGCGCAAATCCAGCTTCCCAGTATATCCAAGTAGCCCTCAAATTGAGTGACATAGATCGAAATAACCTTGTGCTGCAATTACCTTCATGGCGCCCGGGCCGTTATCAGCTGGCAGATTACGCTCAAAATATTCGGTTTTTTAAAATTATCGATCAAACAAATAGTCCGATTTCTTTTGAAAAAGAGTCCAAAAATCGCTGGGTTTTCTCCACACTATTAGGAGCGGAATATTTCATCTCCTACGAATATTACGCTGCCAAAATGGATGCAGGATCTTGTTGGGTAGATGAAGATCAGGTCTATCTCAACTTTGTCAATTGTTGCATGGAGGTCATCGGTGCACCCGATCTACCTTACGAACTCTCCTTTGATATTCCTCCCGATTTTTTAATTGCCACTACGCTTACTCCCAATGGAGAAAATAACTATCTGTCCTCCAATTTTCAAGAATTGGCAGATTCATCACTTTTAGCGGCGCAATGTTTGACTCATTGGCAATATAATGCAGGTGAGACTAATTTTCACTGTTGGTTTAATGGGGAAATTCATTTCGAGAAAGAGCCATTTTTATCTTTTTTTAAGAAATTTACCAAAAGCCAAATCGAGGACTTTGGAGAGTTTCCCGAATCTGAATACCATTTCATTTTTCAACTTCTATCCTACCCTCATTATCATGGAGTTGAGCATCGAAAGGGAACTGTAATCACTTTTGGCCCGGCAGAAAGTCTATCTGTTCCCAGCCAGATGGAGGAACTCTTGGGGGTAAGTTCGCATGAACTGTATCACGCCTGGAATGTGTGTCGAATTCGGCCTACGGAATTATTGCCTTACGATTTTTCGAAAGAGATTTACACCAAAGCAGGCTGGATATTGGAAGGGATCACTACTTATATGGGGGATCTGTACCTTCTTAAATCCGGAGTGTATTCGTTAGAAACCTATTTAAAGCATCTTGAAAAAATCATCAATCGGGAAGCTCAAAACTACGGTTGGAAGAATTACAATATTCTTGAATCAAGCATGGACCTTTGGCTGGATGGCTATCAAACTGGCATTCCGGATCGAAAGGTAAATATCTACTCCCATGGAGCACTGATCTGCCTATGCTTGGACATTATGCTCATGAATAGCAGCGGGAATACATTGGCTCAGGTTATGAAAGCCGCTTGGTTAATATTTGGAAAAAGGAATCTGGGATATTCTCAATTGTCATTTTGGAAAACACTACTGGGAAAGACTCTCAATGATCCAGAAATGAATCTTTTTTATACAGACTATATCGCCGGGAGAAATGATATCTTAACAAAAGTAAAAGAGCTGCTCCCATTACTTGGATTAGAATTAGTCTCAAATCCAACTGATGATGCTTTAGCCTCGAAAGCTGGAATCTTGAGCTCGCAGGGAAAAATCACAAAAATTCACCCACATAGTCCTGCCTATCAGACTCTAATGATCGGGGATGAAATTTTAGTTTCCACTTCAGAGAAATCAGTCACTGTAAAAGCACAGCGATCAAACGGAAAACTCATAAGTACTTCTATTCAAATTAGTGATCAAGAGTTTTTTCCTTCCTACACCTTAAAAATCAATGCGGAGTCCGGACTCCAAGCGCAATGGATGAAATAAAAAAGGGAGCCTTTCGAGCTCCCTTTTATTATTTCAATTTAAATTCGGAATTAAAAATCAGCGTCGGTAAGCGCAGGATTGATTTCCAGATTAGTCACTTTTGCTTCCAAAGGAACCGGAATCATTGGGGACTTGATAGTCCAAAGCATCGGAAACATAACCCCGTCCTTTTCCTGATAATCGGAATAGAAGGTATCACCCGTAGAAGGATTCTCATTCTTAATCTTTAAACCGGTATTTTGATCGTAATAATTAATCAATTTTGCTCCACCCTCAGAGGCAAAAATTACTTTGTAAGCAGGAGTTCCCTCCACATCTTTCAAGCCGTCAAGTGTAGCCGTGTAGCCTTTCTCCGCATACCAAGCCTCCGGGAATAGGTAAGCATTGATTTGAGCTTCTTCAAGTTGTGCTCCGGTAAGCTCCATATTTTGCCCTTGGGCACTGATTGCAGCCTTACCATCCTTAATAGTGGTGGTCTGCATCACATTTCCCATTACAGATGTTTTTTGACCATAAGCTCCAGTCTCAGCATCGTACACTGCCGAGATTTCTAATGAATTACTCATGATTTCTGCTTCTAGGGTCAGCTTCGCGGTTTTTATTGCCTTCGCTTTATCCTTTCCGCCGATTGCCTTTAGGTAATTTTCCATCACCGACTCCACAGTCACATCTGCAGATACAGCCGCCATTTCTTTGGCAAGGAAGCCCATATTGTCATACATGGTCACTTCGCCAAACTGAGCAAGTTTATCCTTGATTTCGCTGGCATTTCCTACAGCAGTGATGTAAAGCTTGTCTGGATCAATCAGGTTTTTAGCTGTTTTATTTACATCAGCCACGGTCAATGCATTCATCTTCTGAAGATAAGTCGCATAGTAATCCTTTGGAAGATCGTATCGCTCGATGTTCAGTGCAAAATTTGCAATCGTTGAAGGACTTTCCAGTGATCTACCAAAAGAGCCGGCCAAATTCGCCTTTGCTTTGGTTAACTCTTCTTGAGTCACTCCTTCATCTACCAACTTGTTGATTTCATAGATAAATTCATACACCGCAGAGTCGGTTACTTCATTTCTCACCGAAGCATTAGAAGTAAACTGTCCTACCAATTTATCGGCAGAAAGTGAGCTATAGGCTCCATAAGTGTACCCTTTGTCTTCTCTCAGATTCATAAACAAGCGAGCTGATGATCCTCCACCAAAGATTTGATTCAACACACGGCTAGATATATACTCCTCATCCCCTAACGTCAAATCGATTGGCTGCGCAATATTGATAACCGTTTGCACAGATGAACTCCGATCAACCAAACCGACTGCATTTTTTGCTGCAGGAGCAGGTTCCTTGTATGTGAACTTCGGCACTTCGCCTTTTTTCCACTTCGCAAAATACTTGGTCACTACTTTCTCTGCTTCAGCCTTATCCATATCACCCACGATGGCCAGATAAGAGATATTTGGCTTGAAAAAGGTTTCATAGTATGATTTAATATCTGACAATTGTACATTTTTTACCGTCTCTTCGGTTTGAACTTCCCCGTAAGGATGATCTTTTCCATAAACCAGCGCTGAAGATAATCTACTTGAGATCGCATTTGGTTCATCTTTGCTAGTAGCCAAACCGGTTAAGGTTTGCTTTTGCAGTTTGTCCAATTCCTCTTGAGGAAATTTTGGATTATAAAGCACATCCGCCATCAACTCCAAAACTTTGTCCTGATGCTTTTTCAGTGAAGAGGCAAAAATCGAAGTTGATCCTGCTGAAAGGCTAGCTCCGATAAAATCGATCTCTTCATCCAATTGATCCTTGGTACGAGTCTCTGTTCCAGCCATCATCATCTGACCCACTATACCTAAAAGCCCAGCCTTATCGCCTTCCATAATCGGGTCTCGCTCCAATACCAGCGTGAATGAAACTCTCGGGAGTTTATCATTTTTTACTACAAATACTTTCAAGCCGTTATCTAGAGTGAAAGTTTCTGCTTCTCCGATTTTAATCTCCGGAGCAGGTCCAGATTCCGGCAGTTTGCTTCGGTCCACTTGAGCAAAACTCCCCACAGCGACCAAAAGCGTCAATACAAATGCTATTGTTATTTTTTTCATGTCTTTTCGATTGATTAGGTAAAACAATTACTCAGTAGGCTGAGCTGCTTTAGGAAGGTAATACAACACTACCCGACCATTAAGGTCTAGGTATTCTTTTGCAACACGCTGCAAATCAGCTTTAGTTACTCTGCTATAAAGTTCCATTTGCTTATTGATAAAGTCTGTATCGCCAAAGATCACGTGCGATTCTGCCAGATTTTGAGCTATGCCAGCCATCGAAGAATTCCCACTGACTAAGTTGTTTTCGATTATGTTCTGAAGCTTCGCAAAATCTCGATCAGAAATTCCCTCGTCCTGCACTTGCTTGATCAGTTTATCAATTTCAGTTTCCAAGTCTTTTGGCTCCACTCCCATATTGGTAATTCCATACATGATAAAGACACCACCGTCTTCTAATTCCAATGGAATAGCTGCCAAAGCCAATGCTTTTTGCTGCTTATCCACCAGTTCTTTGGTCATCAAGGAAGAATTTCCTCCGGTCAAATAAGTAGAAAGCATCGAAAGTGCATAAGAATCCGCATCAGTTTGCTTTGGAAGATTGTATGCTTGGATCACCGCTGGGATCTGGATATTATCATAGATAATATCTCTAACCTCAGCCGTCTTCTTAGGCTCGACCACATTTGGTCTATAAATTTCCTTTGCACCTTTAGGTATTCCGGAGAAATATTCTCTCACCCACTTCTCAGTCTGTGCATAATCCAAATCTCCCGCAATCGTCAGAGTAGCATTGTTTGGCACATAGAAATCCTTGTAGAATTGCTGAAACTCTTCGATCGAAGCCGCATTCAAATCATCCAAGGAACCTATCGGAGCCCATCTGTAAGGGTGAACAGTGTAAGCTCTTTTCAAGGTTTCGATCAGGATACTTCCATAAGGCCGATTGTCATAGCTTTGACGCTTTTCCTCTTTCACTACTTCCCGCTGGGTAGCAACACCTGTCTGATCAACTTTGGATTGTAGCATTCGCTCACTTTCCATGTATAGCGCCAGCTCCAATTCATTTGAAGGAAGCAATTCATAATAATACGTGATATCATTCGAGGTGAAAGCATTAAGGGTGCCTCCTCTTGCTTGAATGATATTCATGTACTCTCCTCGCTCGATATTCGGCGATCCTTCAAACATCAAATGTTCAAAGAAGTGCGCAAATCCGGTTCGATCAGGCTGCTCATTTTTTGAGCCTACATGATATAATACGGAAGT
>JBBQDY010000110.1:0-8940 GCA_038320155.1 Cytophagales bacterium | reverse complement strand
GTGGTCGAGCCCTGAGCGGTTTTCAAACCAAAGGCGATCAGAAATGGTAGAAAAATCCCCCAATTCGCATCGCTCATGGTGGAAGTAACCAAGTCACCAACTCCTGAATTCTGAAGCATTTTCCCAAAAACTGCTCCTGCTCCGGTAATCAAAATTACCGGAGCGGCAAGCAATATTGCCTCCCCAATCCACCCTGAAGCGGAGAGTAGTTGCCGATCAAATTTTTTCGGTAAGGTGAAAGAGAGAATTGCTCCAATCAAAAGTGCGATTACCGGAGTTCCTAGAAACTGAATGGCTCTAATTATACCACTTTCTCCCAATGGTTTTGTAGGATAATTTGCTATAGAGGCGATGATGATCAAGGCCAAAGGAACCAAAATCGGAACCAGGGAAGTGATGAATTTCGGACGATCTTCTTTTTTCAGTTCTTTTTCGTTAGCTACCAAAACAGGTTTTAAAGGGATTTTAGTAACCCACTTCTGAACAAAAATATAAAGCGGTATCAAGGTCAAAAGCGACACCAAACCACCGTAAAAAATCACCTGGCCCAGATCCGCACCTAAGATTCCTGCCGTCGCGATTGGCCCGGGAGTAGGTGGGACAAGCGAGTGACTGGCCATCGCGCCTAGCGACACAGCTACAATCGTTGCAGCATAGGAAATTCCACTTTTGGAAGAAAGCGATTTCGCAATGGGATTCAGCATAATAATAGTGCTGTCTCCAAAAACAGGAATTGAAAGAATCCAGCCACTTAGCATCAGCGATAGATTTACCGATTTTTCTCCAACCCATTTCAGCACTTTCTCTGCGATGACCATCGCCCCTCCGGTTTTTTCCAGAAAAGTCCCTAAAATTACCCCCAGCAAAATCAACAATCCCACACTTCCAAGCACTCCTCCAAAACCGTCAGAAATGGACTTAATGATCAAGTCTGGCTCCATCCTCATCATTAATCCATAAATTATTGCCCCAACGAACAGCGCTAAAAATGGATGAATGTCAAACTTGATGATGGCAATCAATATCAGGGCGAGCGCAATTAAGATGATAAGAAGGGTGAGCATTTCGGCTGGATTTTTGGGTTTAAGGAATAGCTGGAAATTTGGATTTCCCACAGATTCAGACCAAAATCTAAAGAAAAAATGCCCAGAAACCTTATCCATTTATCAAGTTTTTGGATGCAGTAGTTTTTGATTTTGCAGATTGCCAGCTCTCCTTATCACTTATGGAAAGTAGGGGTGGAAAACCGAAATATTTTAAGCAACTTAGAACGCACTGGAAATAATCCGGCAAAACCCAGACTTTAAGAATAACTCAACATTTCTCTACCATGAAGAAAAACATCAACTTTATCGTTGGCCTATTGGCTATTTTGATATTTGGTTGCGATCAAAAAAATATCTCAGAGAGTAAATTTACTCTTTTACCGATTCCAAAGTCGATTAACATTTCTGTTGCTTCGTCGATCTCCTCGGCTGATCTTATTCCCGAATTTGAGCAAGCAAAAAATCAGTTTATCTCTGGCAAGCCTCTGGAAGAGTTAAAAGGCAAAATCATCAAATTTGAGCTTGACCCAAACTTGACTGGAAATACCGAGGTATATAAACTTGATATTTTCGAAACTGAGATAATCTTGAAAGCGCAGACTCAAGCTGGATTTTGGAATGGTCTGATGACGCTGGGCCAGTTACTTCAGGATTCGGAAGACCGGGGGATCAACCTGCCGGGGCTTCAGATTATCGATGAGCCTGCGCTCGCCTATCGGGCAGTACATCTGGATGTCAAGCATCATTTGGAGAAAAAGGAATATTATTTTGAGCTGATGGACCGGCTCGCAGCTTTGAAAATCAACGGAATCATCATCGAAATTGAAGATAAACTTGCCTACCAAGGTCAACCAAAGGTTGGTTCTTCCGATGCGTTTACCATTGAGGAGTGGAGGGAAATCAGTGATTATGCCATGGCCCGCAATATTCGGATGAGCCCATTGGTTCAGGGATTGGGGCATGCCTCTTTTATTCTAAAGCATCCCGAATATCAAGACCTCCGAGACGATCCTGAAAGTGACTGGGCTTTTAATCCCCTTGATGAAAAGACCTACGAAGTGCAATTTGATTTGTATTCGGACGCGTTGGAGGCCTTCAGACATGCGAATTATTTGCACGTAGGAGGAGACGAGGTGAATACCACAGGTAGAGAAAGCGGCAAATCACCTCTGGAATTGCAGCTGATCTGGCTCAACCGGGTAAGTAACTATGCCGAATCAAAGGGTGTCACACCGATATTTTGGGACGATATGCCTCTGAAAAATGCGGATTTGTATGGATCAATTTATAATAAAGACTTAACAGCTAATCAGGTGGATAGCATCTGGAAAAAAAAGGCTGAAAATCTCAATGCTTATGTGGATATGTTTCCAAAAAACTGCATCTACATGCGCTGGAATTACGACATGCCCGAGACGCCCGGCAATGCGAAAGCGATGAAGTGGTTTATCGATAATGGATTTCAGGTCATGGGTGCCACTGCCGGCCAAACTCGCTGGAATCTAATGCCGCAGGAGCAGAGCAATGCAAAAAACATTCGGGATTTTGCCAAAAGTTCGATAAGCAATGAAGCTAAAGGACTGCTGCTAACGCTTTGGGACGATGATTCTCCGCATTTTGAATTGTATCAGCGTGGGATTGCGATGTTTGCTGAATATACTTGGTCTGGAGATCAACGAAGCGTATCAGAAATTCAGTCAGCATTTCGGCAGGTGACATTCGGTTCGGAGATGGCCTCGGAGGATTTGGCATTTATCGATTTGCTCGAAGAGCCTGTAGCTTTCTGGAAAAACTCGTTGCTTGACGGTAGTGACAGGAACCAACTGCGAGCACTGGAAAATCCAATCGAGCAGGCTTTGATTCCGCTTCCAAATCCCGATTCGGCAGGCGTATGGTCTGAGAAATATGCTGATAGAATCACGAAAGCGAAAGAAAATCTTGCTCAAGTAAATCAAGTTTTAGAACGAATTTCGGCTGCAAAGAAATTAGCCAAACGAAATCAATACACGCTCGAGGTCTATGAGCAAGTGGCGCAGGCCGTTCAGTTTTCTAATCGGGCATTGATCACACTGGCTGAATTGGATCATCCTTCGGAAGAAAAGCGCGCGATAGCTGAGGAAAAACTCAAAGGAATGGCAAAAGAATGGGAAGCTATTCTCTCAGATTTGGAGGAAGTTTATGGAAAGACAAGAAGTTTGAATAAACCTTCAGGTTACATTCTAGATCAAGATCATCATGCACATTTGGCTAACCAAGCCAAGGATTTTTCCGATTGGCAGTTTTATGTGGAAAAGCTTTTCCTTGAGAAAATTAAAAATTATTGAATTTTAGCAGGTTATAGAAATTTGGATTTTTATTGAATGAAGCAATCTTCAACCCTTTTGGTATGAACCTAGTTCTACTTTATCTTCACGCAGGATTTAGAATCTGCTAATATTTAAACTTAACCTATGGCTTCAGGATTTTTCGCGCTTTTGGATGACATCGCTACGGTAATGGACGATGTGGCAGTAATGAGTAAAGTAGCAGCAAAGAAAACAGCTGGGATCTTGGGCGATGACTTGGCTGTGAATGCAGAGAAAGCCTCAGGTTTTGTAACAGATCGGGAAATACCCGTCCTCTGGGCAATCACCAAAGGTTCCTTTTTGAATAAGCTGATTATTCTCCCCTTTGCATTTTTGTTGAGTGCATTCTTGCCCAAAGTGGTAACGATCATTTTGGTTTTGGGAGGTCTTTACCTGGCCTTCGAGGGAGCTGAAAAAATCTATGAATATTTCTTTCCTCACGAACAATTCAAGAAAGTGACTGCTGTGGTGGATTTGACTGACGATGAAATCAAAGCAGAAGAGAAGGAAAAAATAAAGTCAGCTATAGTGACAGATTTTATTTTATCCGTGGAGATCGTGATTATAGCGCTGGGTACAGTAGCGGATAAGCCAATTTCAACTCAGATAGGTGTGGTCTCAATAATAGCCTTATTAGCTACGGTTGGAGTTTATGGTTTGGTTGCTTTGATCGTCCGGATGGATGAATTTGGGGTGAAATTGATCAATCTCAATGAGAAGGATAACAGTTTTTCGGATAAAGTTGGGAAACTTCTAGTCAGTGCTTTGCCAAAGATTATTAAAAGTATGAGTGTGATCGGAACGATTGCCTTGCTGCTTGTTTCCGGTGGGATTTTTTCTCATAATATTGAATTTTTCCATCACTTGGTTCCAAACTGGCCTTCGATCTTGAAAGAGTTCTTATTGGGCTTGGTGATAGGCTTGGTGGTAGTTTTGATTGTGAACCTTGTCAAAAAAATCCTTCCAAAAAAGGCACACTGATGCTGTTTCCTAGCTGAAGAATTGTTCTGGGCGGACTTAGACCAAGGATTGAAAATTCATATAAATTTGAAGAATCAGAAAAATCGAATTCTGAATTTTAAAATGCCTCCAAAGTGGTTTGTTCTAGATTTTTGTTGCTTTGTGGCCTTTGATTGACTTTAGAGGCCTTTGCGGTTAAAATGCTCAGAAAATACCCAATCAGAAATCACTCATTGAAAAACGGCTTCATTTCCATGTGAATATTTTCTCGTAAGTCTTTCAGGCGAATGGCATATTCTTCTAAATGCTTTTCCTGGTCAGTCTGGGGAACCCAAGGCTTCACTTTTTGAGGATCTCCATTTTCATCTACCGCCACAAAGATGATGATGCAGTGGGTCTTTTTTTCAAAAACATGCTCCGAAAAATCTCTGGAATACACCTCCACCATAATGTGAATACTGGATGAACCCGTATAGATCACTGCGCATTCGATCTTGATTACCTCACCGATACTGATTGGTTTGTAAAACCGGATACCGCCGACATAGACCGTCACACAATAGCTTTCTGCCCAAGTTCGAGCGCAGGTATATGCCGCTTGGTCGATCCATTTCATCACTGAACCTCCGTGGACTTTTCCTCCAAAATTGATGTCTGAAGGTTCGCTGATAAACTGAAAGGTGGTTTTGTGGGGGGATTCCATTATTTCTTCATTTTTTTTATGTTGTTATTATCTTAATGGCTCGGTTTGCTCGATCCATTTACTTGGCGAGAGTGTAAAGCTGTTGCTACCCGATGCATACAAAAAGGAGTCGAATTCGACCCTTTAAAATCGGGGTTATTGATATGCTCCCACAAGCCCAAGAATTCGATCGTGCTACGGTTTCTCAAACAATTTTTTACCACATCCTTTGGTCCATTGGGATTTTTAAAGGATGCACTATCAGTGAGCGAGATATAGTCTTCATCCTTTGGTGAAAAAAGCACATTTACAGCAATGTGTTTGACCTGGATGATATTTGCCTTTTGTCCCATTCGATTTCTTTTTCAAAAAACTCTAAATTCGGTAAAAATAGTCTAAGCCATCAAATTAAATGGTTTTGAAATCAATATAACACTTACAAATTCTTTGCACTTTCTTTTCCTCCTCAAAAAAGGCAATGATGGTATTGTTTAGCAAAGAACAATTGACTAGGAATGTCTATTTGTCCAAGTTGCAGCCCAATCGATCCATTTTTTATCGAGGAAAATCCGTTGACTTTCCATCCTAAATTGATGAAATCGATGAGAAGCTAATTAGTTTGCGTTGTAAAATTCTTGCCCTACTCGTTTTATGTGATTCAAGAAATCAGGATTTTTTATCTGGTCCAAAATTGATAAATCAATTTTATAAGGCAAATACAAATCATCCAACTGATTTTCTATTTCATTGAGTTGAGTCAAATTGATATGTTTCCCCACAAGTGTCAAATCAATATCAGAAGCGGGTTTGTAGGTGCTCATAGCACGCGACCCGTATAAAATCACTTTCTTAATATTTTCATGCAGCTCAAAAACAGACTTGATTTTTATTATATCCTCTTTGGTTAATCCTGTGTCAGTCATATTATAATAGCTTCTCTTGTTCACCGCTTCTTTTTGCTTCCATATTTTTTTGAAATTCAAGAAAAGCCGGATAATACTCACTTAGTATTTTCCCGTAAATTTCATCAGCCGTAGATTCATTATAAGTGTGCGAAGTTTTATTCCGGCTACCAATCATATCCATCCAAATTTTGCCATCTGAAAAAAGGTGCAATTGAAACGCCTCTCTGGTCGCATCTCTACTTCCTGCTACAGTGGAATTTCCTTGAAAAGCCGCGTAATCTTTCATTACGTTCCAGGCTAACTCATGGGTATATTCAAATCGCTGAATCAAACCTTCTTTGATCATTTCGTCAAGCACAAAACCTAAATCAGAATCATCAATCGGTTCATCTTCATCTAAAAAGTTATGCCTTATGTATTCAACAGCTTGGTTTAGCTTTTTCAGTGCTTTATTAAAATTGGCAAAGCGTTGCTCCCATCTAATATCTTGTTCCATGTTTTTCGGCGTTAAATCAAGGGTTTATTCGAAAATATTTATGCTTTAAGACCATTACAAGATAGAAAATCAAAAATTCACAATTGTCCGAAAAGTCAAATTGATCCTCGGTTGGGTCACTTTTGTAGTAGGAGGAAGGCGGTGCAGCCAATGGCTTTGGCAAGTTCCAGCCATTTCAAGTAAACTTCCATGTTCCAACACCACTTCGACTTTCTCTGCTGTTTCCCGATGCTTAAAAGTAAATTTCCGAACGGCACCAAAACTCATTGATGCAATTGAACCATCCTTTTTGAGGTCTTTTTCCCCGTCGCTGTGCCAACCCATACCCTCGGAACCATCATGGTAGAGATTTAGCAGGCAGGAATTGTAGGTTTGGCCAGTTTGTTCTTCGCAAATGGCTTTTAGCTTTTCCAACTCAATAGTCCAAGGCAAGGCCTTTTTGGTGATTTTGGAATAGGTGTATTCAAATGGATGCGCTCCATACCAGCCCACTTTTCGTTTGGTCTCGATCAGCTTACCAAACATCATTGCTTGGTCGTTTTTCCATTCAATATTCTCCATCAGTTTGCTGTAAAAATGATCTGCTTGAGGCTGCGGCATGGTATAGCCGAAGTACCTCACAATGCCATCGTAAGGCAAAAGATTGTCGGAAAATTCAGAAAATAGATTCATATCAATGACAAAGGAGAATCGAAATCTCACATTTTGTTGAAATTAAGTCCCAAACTGTCCAGAAATACTAAAATTCATCTTTTGATCTCCTTTTTCATTTTATGCTTTTGAAAAAAGACAAAATTTGAAAACAGGACAGATTTTAAGCTAAGAGAGTTTTGAATAGAATGAGGTGCGCAATGGGAATTCAAAGTTAAAATCACTTTGGTTGGCAAATGTTTTGTTGAAGTTAACTGGAAACTAAATCAAATTATATGAACAGCATTGATCAAAATCAATCAGAAGAAAAAATAGCTCATCTCGAAGGTAATGAGGCGATCAAAAAAATCAGAGAACTGGTTGACAAAATAGGTTCATGTTTTTTTCGAACAGATGCCTCTATAGACGACTCGCATACTGCAAGACCGATGAGTGTCCAAAAGACTGATGCAAATGGAGATATTTGGTTCCTCAGTGCGATCGATAGTGGAAAAAATAGAGAATTGGCAGAAAAGCCAAATGCCACATTATTTTTTCAGGGTTCCGAATATTCGGATTTTTTAGAGCTGCATGGAACTGTAAGAATTTCTCAGGAAAAGGAACGTATCCATGAACTTTGGGGTCCGGTAGTTAAAAATTGGTTTACCGGAGGCAAAGATGATCCCAGGATTACCGTGCTTCAGTTTACACCCAATTCGGGATATTATTGGGATACCAAACACGGGGATACGATCGCAGGCTTTAAATTGCTGATTGGAGTGATCACGGGCACCAATATGGACGATTCCATTAAAGGTAAAGTTGAACTGTAATTTCGACAGAATTATAGCTGAGAAGCCAGCACAATAACCACAATCAACACAAAGACCAGGATTTTTTCTGGTCTTTTTTAATTTGATAGCGTAATGTTTTAAGCTGTAAATCTTTTTTTACTTCTGCACTTTTGAAGGTGTAGGGATAAATTGAGCAGAAAGATCCGGGTCAGCCATGTCTTTGTCCAGCGGGAACATCGGTCGTTTGATTCTTTTATAACCCAATCGCTCCAAATCCTGATCCACTCCTCCAGGAGTTAAGGCCATGATCCAATCTCCTCGTATATCGTAGAGTTCGGGTACCAGGTAGCCGATCTTCACTAAGACGATAGCTGTATTTCGTGGATCTAAACCCAGATTGGTGAAGTCGGACTCATGATGATATGGCTTTCTTTTTTGAGTCACGATCACATTTATGGACCCGACTTTAACCACGACTTCTGCTCCTGCATCGATATCTCCCTCAAGGATTGCTTCCACGGTGCCAGTAAGTTTTAAAGGTGGAGCAAATCGATTATCAACCATCGCTCCGGCCATTCCGGTTACTTGATTCCCGACTCCCGCTGCCATTGCTTTCTCCACTAAATCCGGTCCTGGAATGGAAGCGTAAATCACGGAGGGTCCATTTGCTGATTTAAATTCGGGTCGTTTCAATAGTTCATTTAAGGTCCAAGTCACATCGCCGGCGCCACCTGCGGTCGGATTGTCTCCCATATCCGAAATCATAAATGGCTTCTTATCTGACTTTAAAGCCATAGCCAAACTTTCATCCAGCGTGGCAACAGGAGCGACGAACTCAAACTCATTCCGTACGTCCCAAAAGCTTTTTGCTAAATATTCAGCGGCTTCTTTTACTTCTTTTTCATTGTCCCCAGTGACCATGACTACCCCGTGATTTCGAGGTTCGTCTGCCCAAGGGTAACCCATCCAAATTGCAGCATCGATGATTCCATCTTTTTCGGTCAAAGCTGGAATCTTGGCATAAAGACCTTTTCCCGGTTCAATTCGCGTGCTGGTTTTCTCTCCCGGAAGCAAAATCGGAA
>JBBQDY010000109.1:0-8976 GCA_038320155.1 Cytophagales bacterium | reverse complement strand
TTCGGCTCATTTGTGGTTTTAAAATCTCTCTTTTTATTGTACTCCTCTAGTGCCATTAGGAGGCTTTTTTACGTTTTTCCAAACTGGCTTTGAGTTGCGCCATCAAATCTTTCGCGGGTGCATGCTCAGGCTCAAACTTTTTCACTTTGGCTTTTTTTCCTTTGGATTTTGCCTTAATCACCTTCATCAGTTGGTCAGTATATATATCTTTGTAGCTAGCCAAATCAAATTTTTCGGTGTATTGCTTGATCAGCGAGATTGCCATATCAAGCTCTTTCTTGGACACTTTCGTATCGATGATCTTGAGTTCTTTAGGGTCCCTGACCTCATCCTCAAATCGGATCACGTGCAAAACCAATACATCATTATAAACTCCGATAAGGCATAAATTTTCTTTTTGCCGCATTACAAAAGTGGCCAAACCCAATTTCTTGGTTTTCTTTAAAGCTTCTCTTAGGAGGCTATAGGCTTTGCCTTCTTCCTTTTGAGGTTCGAGAAAATAGGGCTTTTTGAAAAGTAAATCGGAGACTTCTGTTTCGTCTATGAAAGCTTCGATTTCTATGACTTTACTCTTTTTCGCATTTGCCTGCTCAAAGTCCTCATCTTCGAGAATAACGTATTTTTCATCTATCTTAAACCCTTTGACGATATCTTTCCATTCCACCTCTTTTCCGGTTTTTTCATTGATTCGTTGGTATCGAATCCGGGAATGATCAGCCGAATCCAGCATATCCAAGTCAATCCTCCGATCTTCAGAAGCCGAGTACATTTTGATGGGAATATTCACTAGGCCAAAACCAAGCGTTCCGTTCCAAATTGATTTCATAGTATTTTATTTTTACGTCTCTACTTTTTTATTAAACCAAAATATTTTAAATGAGTATTCGCTTTGTTGCACGTTCCGGAATAAAGCGAAATCATAATTTGAACTCGGATCGAATTCCCTCCCGATATTCGGGACAGGCTCTTTCCCAAAGGGGGTATGGGGGATTTTCTGAACTAGATCAATATCAAATTTGACAACATGCACGGTTATAATGATTTTTTTTTCTCCATTCTCTTAATCTCTAATATGAATGTTCGCTTTCTTGCACGTTCCGGAAAAAAGCTAAATCTTGATTCTAAATCGGATCAAATTCCCCCTTTTTCAAAGGAGGTAAGAGCCTGTCCCGAATATCGGGAGGGATTTTTCAAACCAAATCAGCAATAAAATTTGGCTACGTGCAGCCTTGCGGTTACACTTTTTTGAAAAAGACTTTTCAATTCGCCTACTTTGAAATATATGTGTACCTGCTTTTCTGCCGGTTAAAAGGCAAAACTAATATAGGATTTCGTGATCCCGATATCCGGGACGAAAGTGGCCGCTTCCGCCATCGGTCAAGGAAGGGAAATTAGTCTACTGGGATCAATCCGTATACCATATAAAAAAAATCTGATTATCCGCTTTATTGCCAGTAGGCAGAGAGAAGCAAATTATAATTGGTACGAAATGGATAATTTGGCATTTCGTTTTTCTGTCTTCCCCGCCTGCATTTCGGGCAGGGGTCTTCCGTCCCAAAAAGAGAAGAAAATAGGGTCACTGGTTTAATTACGGATATACAGTAAAAAAAAATTATCTGACAATTCGCTTATCTAACTCAAGCCGATAGACTTTGAACTCCAAAAGGTGGAATTTCTCAGACAGGGGATTAAGTACATAATTTGAAGAGCTGGGATCCACCACCGAAGGTACCCCAAAACACGCTATGCCGGATTTCAAAAGGTCTGTGCCGTATCCTTGGGAAGCGCGTACTGGCGGAATATGATCCCAGTCTATCGGTAGATCCTGTACTTCTGGTAAAAATATTAATTCATCGGGAATGTGGATTTCCATTACAGAATATTGCACATAGCGCTCTGACGAAAATAATTCGGGATCAATGGTCAATCTTTCCAGTAGTGAAGTCGAGATGCTCGATCCGGAATAGATCGCAGGAGATCCCGGAAGATTCCATCGGCCGCCATAGATTTTGGCTCCCTCACCGCTGATATCACTGTACTGATGTAAGGCTAGTCGATAGACTTTCATCAAACAGCAATTCCGTGCTGCAGCCTCATAATTTCTGCTTTGAGAAGGTCCAGGCCTTCGGATACATCTATCAGATCAAGTGGCTTTCGATTCCCGAGGGAAAAAAGCGGTCGCTCCATCCATCTTCTAAATCCCTCTCTGCCGAAATAATTGGTACCCAAGGCATATAATTCAGCTAATTCATAAATCCTTTCGGACTGAATTGTATCAAAAACTTCTTTGCGCTGAAGGGTCTTTGAAGAGATACCCAATGCCGCAGCCAGGGTATTATAATCAAGGCCTGATAGCTCTTTTAGATTCTCAAAGGAGCTTTTGGCGAGACCATTCCGGAAAGTATCTACTCGACTAAGCGGCTCATCTAGCCATCCAAACGCTAGATCTAAGATGGACCGAACGGAAACTTCCCTTCTGAGATAAGGTGCCACCGGTGGCTCATTGACTTCTTGATTCTTCTTTGCCATAACGCTAATCGGAAATATGTCTATTAAGATAACGTAATTTGTCCTAAAAATGATTCTTTTCTGAAATTTTTTTAAACTTCGAACTATTGGCTGAGGAACTCAAGGACATTAGTCTCAACGTCGAATTGGCTCAAATCTTCCGACTTGGAGACTTCACCTGACTTGTCATTGATTCATTTTCAATTCCCTAATTCTACATATTAAATTCATCACTCTCCTCCATTCCAATATTCCAGTCGCTCGCATTTGGTAGCTTCAACGCTATAGAAGTCAAACTCAGCGGTGACTTTGCCCTCAATCAGGTAGATTGCCCGACCTTTGAAAGGATATTTTTTGACCACCGGCGGGAAATGAACCGTATCTATCCAGTGACCTTCGCGATCTACGAAAGTCCCAAAGTTCATCACATCGCCTTTGATCGTGCGGGTATACTTGACCGTGACAAGGTAGCCGACGATTTGTACGGTTTTGCCAAGGTAGCTTTTGAGTTCGGCAGCGCGGATGCCTTGGATACGTTGATCTTTGACCAGGTGAAAAGGTGAATCCAGCGGAAACTCTAGAATATCGATCTGGTCAACGATCTCCTGTCGAATGTCGATTTCTTCCAGCTTTGGAACAGTTGGCTGACGAAAGTTGAATCCGCTATCCCCTTTGAAAAGATCTGTTGGTCCCGGAATCACTTTCCTCTTGTTCAGAATGAAATGTGCCTCCCATAGTAATTCGGGCTTGCTTTTTCCCGTAAATCGAAAGCATCCGATCCGAATCAGAATCAGCAATTGCTCTAAGCTGATCCCTACTCTGGCGGTAAAGTCCAGCAGTCCGGAGTAATGACCATTTTCCCGGCGATCACTGAGAAGCTTTTCTACCGAAGCTTTTTCCAAATATTTCAGATGGATAAATCCCAGATAAACTGTCTTACCCGTGATCCGAGTCAGGTAGTCACTCTCATTGATATGTGGCGCTTGGATATCGGCACCGTTCATCCGGAGCTCGTGGATGTAGAACTCGGTGTGATAGAATCCGCCAAAATTATTCACCACACCCACCATAAATTCAAGTGGGAAGTAAGCCTTGAGGTATAGGCTTTGGTAGCTTTCCACAGCAAAAGAAGCGGAGTGCCCTTTGGCAAAAGAGTAGCCAGCAAAGCTCTCGATCTGATACCAGACTTCTGCCGCCAACTTGTCCGGATGGCCCTTTTCGGTACAGTTGTCAAAAAAACGATCCTTCACCCGCTCAAATTCATTTTTGGAGCGTGATTTTCCGCTCATGCCTCTACGCAACACATCGGCCTCGCCCAGACTCAGCCCAGCAAAGTAGTGCGCCACTTTGATCACATCTTCCTGATAAACCATGATACCGTAAGTTTCCGGCATGATCTCCGCCATGACGGGATGGGCCATTTTCCGCCGCTCAGGATCAATGTGGCGGAGGATGTATTCGCGCATCATTCCTGATCTTGCCACGCCGGGCCGAATGATGGAACTGGCCGCGACGAGCTCGAGATATTCGTCCGCTTTCAGCTTGGCGAGCAGCATGCGCATGGCAGGCGACTCCACATAGAAAGCCCCGATCGTATGTCCGTCTCGCAGATGCGCTTTGATTTTGGGATCTTTTTTGAATTGCTCTACTTGCCGGATATCGACTTTGATACCCTGATTCTCATAGATGATCTGGATAGCGGACTTGATATGTCCGAGCCCACGCTGACTCAGGATATCAAACTTGTGCAAGCCAATATCCTCTGCGACATGCATGTCAATATGTGCGAGGGGAAAGCCCTTCGGAGGCATTTCTGTCGCGGTATAATAATGAATCGGCTTATGCGAAATCAAGATCCCGCAGGCGTGAATCGTCAGGTGCGAAGGCATGTCGTGCAGGACTTGGCTGTATTTTAGAATCAACTTACCGTATTGATCAGGGACAAATTCAGGCTTTCCCGCATAGTGAATCAGCGACTCAATGTCACTCTTGGGTAGCCCAAAGACTTTTCCAAGTTCCCGCACCATCGAGTTAGCTTGGAACGTGCTGTATGAGCCAAGTAAAGCGACATGCTCTTGGCCGGACTGGTTGTATTTTTGGAAAATATACTCCGTTACCGCGTCCCGATCCGTCCAGCTGAAGTCGATGTCAAAGTCAGGCGGATTTTCCCGATAAAGATTGATAAAGCGCTCGAAGTACAAGTCCAATTCAATCGGATCCACATCCGTGATGCCGAGGCAATAGGCGACGATGCTATTGGCACCCGAACCCCGGCCGACATGATAGAAGTTGCGCTCTTGGGCAAAAGTTACGATGTCGTAATTAATCAGAAAGTAGGAGGTAAAAGACTTCTGTTGGATAAGTTCGAGTTCCTTCTCGATCCGCTGGGTAATTTCTGGAGTCAGATTCGGGTAGCGGTTGATGGCTCCTTTGAAAGTCTCCTGTCGCAGGTAGTCGAAGTCTTCCCAGTCTGAACCCAGGATATCCCGCCGGTTTTTGACCGCTTGGAAATAGAAGGAGAACTGACAACGTTCGAGGATTTTTTGCGCATTGGCGATGAGATAGCTGTGATTTTCGCAGCGCGCTACCATATCGGCATAGGTGTAGAAGCGATCGGCGGGATCGGCCTGTTCCTCGGGCGGAAGCTTGCTCAGAAGTGTGTTTAGGTCGATGCTCCGCAAAAGCCGGTGTGCGTTGAATTCCAACTTCGAGGTGAAATTGACTGGCTGCAGGAGCACCAGTTTGTCTTTGAAGCGAAACCAAGGAGAGGAAATCAGCCGATTGAGCTGATGGGGATGGATGCCAATGAATTCATTTTCCCGCAGGGCAAAGTACTTCTCAGGCAGCGGATAAATAATGAAACTATTCGAAAAAGCCGGCGCACGCTTCGCAAAGGGCTTATTGTGTACCAAATGATCGGAGAGGTGGCAGTTGAGTTCGTAGAAGCCTTCCTGATTTTGGGCCAATCCGACATAGGATTGACTGCTGCCATTTCGGAAATCAATGCCAATCACCGGGTGTATGCCTGCCTTTTGCGCAGCACGGATAAATGGAAAAACCCCCGCTGTGCAGTTGATATCGGTGAGTGCAACTGCATCGATCCGCTTGGCTTTAGCCTCGGCAACTAATGCCTCGATAGACATCGTGCCGTATTTGAAACTGAAGTGTGAATGGCAGTTGGTGAACATTGTTTTTTTAAGATATACTTTGCGAAATACGGCTACGCCGAGATAGGCCTGCGGCGAAATACAGTCGCTTTGCTCTTGAAATATGCCTTTGGCTAAATACGGCTATGCTGAGATATGCCTTCGGTGAAATACTGTCGCTTTGCTCCTGAAATATACCTTCTGAGAAATACGGCTACGCTGAGATAGACCTTCGGCAGGATAGAATTGAATCCATTATTTCACCGACCGAAGGGAGGTATATCTCCACCTTATTTCTATTGTAATTCCACTTTATTTTATCAAAATGTTAATTAAATCAACAAATTAATGTTTATAATGTAGTCAAAAAATAAGCTTTGATGCAAGAAAAAGAAGGGAATTGACAGGATGATTTTCAGAAACGTGTCTTTAAATAAAGTGTCGGATGATGAATTTGGAAACTAAAAATATCGAATGGGGAATGTCGAATTTTGAACAATGAAGTATCGACAATCCAACATCGGTCATCAAACATCGGGCATCAAACATCGGTCATCAAACATTAAGAATAAGTCATCCCACCTTAATCCCATACTTTCCCAATAATCCAAGTAGACCGACAAGATCGAAAAATGCGCCTTTGATGCGGTTGAGCTCGGGATCGATGGAAAAGTTTTGAGCGTTTCGAAAATCAGCTTTTTCTAGAAGAGTTCGGTCAAAAATCACACCGCTGAGGTCGGAATCCCGAAAACTCCCACCGCTCACATCGGCTTGGGTAAAGCTTGACTCAAGCATCCTACAGCCTTCAAACTTGGTTTTTTTCATTGTAAGGTTGAAAAAGCTACAGTAATCCAACTGGCACTTTTCGAAGTTGAATTCCAATAAAAATGGGTTGCAGGTATGAAAATGAACACCCAGAATCTTACAATCCTTAAAAGCGACTTGCTGAAAACCTACTTTGAATACCTTCACATTGCTGAGATCGCAACTGTTAAACGTGCAACCTTCGAAGCTAAAACCACTTAAATCCAGCCCAGAAAAATTGCACTGGCTGAATTGGCAATCTTCGAATTCACTTTTTTCAAACGGCTCGCTGGTAAAGTCTTTATTCCGAAAGTTTTGGTTGGAAGTGAATGACATTGAAGCGGTAAATTTTATAAATAACGGTAGAGGTTCTCAAGATCTCGTGAATCGTAAATCGCAAATCGTAATATAAAAATCTAAAGCCCGGCCAAATCCCACTTCCGAATAGTCTCTTTGATCAATCCAGCCACTTTCGCATTGACTTTTTGGAAATATTCCTTTGCTTGTTTTTCATCAAAGTTTGGAAAACCTTGACCCTCTTGATAGAGTCCAATGCTGGAAGGAAAAGGAACGGCTGACCAAGTTCCGGTTTTTGGATAGGCGGTGGCCATATCGGCATTGTAGTTTTCTTTATGCACTAGGGTAGGGTCAATCGCTTGAATATAAGCAGTCTCGTTTAGCCCTGCATGTCCGCCATCTTCCTTGAAAACTTCCATGGTCACATCCGAAGCGTAAGACCACCAATTGATCACCAGAGTGCGAATGCCGAGCTCATTGGCAACTTCCCCCGCTACTTTTTGAAGTACAGCGGTTTGGCCGCCTCCATGACCATTGAGGATTATGATGTTTTTGAACCCATTTTTTGCAAGGCCCTTCATGATGTCTTTTATAAATGGTGCATAAGCTTCTTCGCTGATTTGAAAAGCTCCAGGGTAAGCGGCCATGCTTCCGGTGATGCCATAGTTCAAAGTCGGGGCGATCATCGCATTCAGTTCTGTGGCGATGGCCTTTGCCATTGCAGTTGGTGCCGTATTATCGGCACCGTTATTCACCACGCCATGCGGCTCTAGTGTTCCTGTTGGAAGGAGAACAGTATTAATTTTTTCTGGTACGAAGTCTGCAAATTCCATCCAATTGATCCGGTCCATCTCTCTGGTAGAAGGGTTTTGTTGGGCAAATGCTAAAGACTGAATTGCAATCAATGCAAGTGTGAAGCTTAGAAATCTCATAAGAAAAATTTGTTTGCGAAAAATAAGGCTTTTCTCAAACAATTAATTGACAATCATTCGCAGATAGCAACCGGATATAAAATAGAAAACTGGAGTTAAGATTAGTAGGACTCTAACTGCGGCTAAAATCTTGAACTTCCGGACGTGCAGTCTCCCCTCTCTCCAAATGAAGTACCATTTCCTAATAACGATATGTGCACTCCTTACCTTTCTCACTTTTAAAAAAAGTCTGATAATCAATTACTTTGGTTGAATTGATATTTCTCTAGGCAAATTGGTAAAAGTATAGCTCAAATCGATATGGGGCGAAAAGTTTGATAAGTTTCTTTTTTTCAAAAAGGCTTAAAAACTTATGAGAAAATCCAGTATCAATTTTTTGGTGTGCGATTGGACTTATTGAGTGATGATTTCCTATGATTTTACCCGAAAATCCTATTTATAACCCAGAAATCACCTTCGCAACTCCATGAAAATCAGAATTAATATCCCCATTTTAAGGAATTTTATTACTCACTTCCTATTAGAGTGAAGATCATTATTTTGGGTAAGAATATTTTTATTCATGTTAAAAAAGCCTCACTAAAACTACTCAAATACTCATTTTGATGACTTCTATTATAAAGAAATCTCAGAAACTACTCAATCCAAGAGCTGTCATCACCTCGTACTTCCTACTACAAACCCAAGATAAATTCTTTTCGGAGCGCTAATTGGAGGATTTAAACTTTAACCAATGTATTATTTAAAAACGAATCAAAATGAAAAATGAGCTAATCAAACCTGTTGGTCTGGTCAAAAATGCCAATAGAAGACAGTTTCTGAAGCGAGGCACATTGTCAGTTGCCGCCGCTGGACTATTATTAGTAGGCTGTAATGAAGAGGAGATGTTGCCAGCAGATGGCAGCGGTGTGAATTTAGGATCCGGAGATTTTGGTATACTGAATTATGCTTATGCCCTGGAGCAATTAGAGGCTGCTTTCTATGCAACTGTACTAGGAGGAGGATATTTTGCAAATGCTAATGCAGAAGAAAAGACTGTCATGGGAGATTTGGAAAAGCATGAAAGAGCTCATAGAGAATTTCTCAAAGCAGCGCTGGGAAGTATGGCCATCGCTAATTTGGAAGTAGACTTTTCTTCAATTGATTTCAACAACCGGAATTCTGTATTGAGTGCGGCAAAGACGTTTGAAGATCTTGGAGTTGCGGCTTACAATGGAGCCGGTCAGTTTCTTGAAAGTTCAGACCTTCTTTTGATAGCAGGTAAAATCGTTTCTGTAGAAGCTAGACAT
>JBBQDY010000108.1:0-9004 GCA_038320155.1 Cytophagales bacterium | reverse complement strand
CGTTTTGGCGAACCCTTATCTTCTCGATTGACGTTCATTCGGCCAAAACCCGGAAACGAAATAAATTATTCTGGTCTACCCATATATTGTCCCTACAGGACAATTTGGATGTTCCAAGAAACTTGGTTCTACAATCAAAATGAAACTCTGGTGCTGTCAATAAGTCGACATTGGAAATTTAGCACTCATCATTTTAAATTTATTTTTATTTGAGATGCCTCTAATTCCTTTACCTACGGATGACAGACACAAGGTGAAATAACTATTTGAGGCCTCTGCGCATCCTTTGTGTCATAGTGGTGAAATATGCCATAAAAAAAGCAAGCCAAATCGGCTTGCTTTCGAGATAATTAATAGTTGGCTTGTTTGATTAAAGCATTGCAAAGAACATGTCTAGATCTGGAATCAAGACAATTCTTGTTCTTCTGTTGATCGCCATATTTTCTGGAGAATCATTATCTACCAGAGGCATATAGCTTGCTCTTCCTGCAGCGATCATTTTTTCCGGTGCTACTTGATAATCGTTCTGAAGTTTTCTAATGATGCTTGTGGCACGCTTTACAGAGAGGTCCCAATTATCTTCAACCACGCCTGTCGAGATCGTTCTTGGATCAGTATGACCTTCGATCATTACTTGTAGACTAGGTTCAGCATTGATTAATTCAGCCAGTTTAGCCAATAATGGATCCGCTTTGCTGTTGATTCTATAGCTTCCGGTATTGAAAAGTAATTTATCTGATACTGAAATCATTACTACAGTTTTATCAATACTGATTTCAATATCATCGGTACCTTCTTCACCAGTATCGGTGATGTTTTGCTTTAAATTGTATGCCACAGCTAAGTTTACAGAATCTTCCATTGTCTTCGCTTCAGCCAATTTTGCAGGATCAACTTTAGCTAAAGTGGCTTTCATTTTTTCCTTGGACTTTTTGGACATTAAAGTTGCTCCTTCCAAGCTGTACATTCCATCACTTTGGAGAGTCAACGCATCGTTAGTGTCTCTAAGAGAATTGATTCGGGCATTATATTCCGCAACTCGGGCTTCGATAATAGCCATTTTCTCTTCTAGCTCTGCTTTTTCCTGATTGGTCATTGCCAATTCAGTTTGAGTTTTATAGAGATTGCCTTCTAGCTCAGTGTATTTCTTCTTAGAAACACAGGAAAAGAAAATCAGTGAACTAGCGATTCCAGTTATGATTAGTGAGTTTTTCATAAATTTTTGATTGATCTTGTTTGGATAGGTTGTCCAAAGCAATTGCCAAAACATTTGATCGTTCTTCCAATCAAGGAAAAGCAGGATTCAAGCTATTGAAAGGCTAAAATGTAGCATTTGGGCAAAAAAAATCCCGAAATAGTATTCAGGATTTAATTCTTTATTGTGGAAAAATTACCCAGTTTGTGCAATTTCTTGGATGCTATCTAGCGGATTCTCCAAACCTGTTGAGGATTTTAAACTCATTCATGACACGATAAGCGGCTCGGGTGATGTCCGCTTGGAAATCGGGAGACTCAAAATCAAATCGAGTTGCAGTGTAGCCCTGCCAAATTGTATTGCCTTGCTTGCTATCGATCACGTATATCACTAGCATTCCATCATTTTTGTTGTATTTGACTTGATTGTAGGTTTCATCCTTTTCTTGTTCTCGCGAGAGTTCGCCCTCATCGTCTCTAAAAGTTGTACCTCTTCGCTTAAGCCAATAATCGAACTCTGGCTGCACGTAGCCTCGATACTTGATCGAATCTGTAAAGATCTTATAACTCACCAAAAGGTCTGGCTTTTCTTCCTGCTGTCTGAAGCCCTGAGAACCTAGTCGAGCACCAATGGTGGCATTCAACACTGGAGAAACTATTGAAGAGTCAAATTCGGTGGATTCTATAAAAGCAAAAGTCTTATATTTTTTGAAGGAGCCTTGGTAATTGTAATCATATTCCGTGACGTAGTCTTTTTGAGAAAAACAACCCCAAGTGACCAAGGCGAGTAGGGGAAGTAGGTAGTACGATCTTTTCATGACAATTTTTGGTTGATGATATTTCTATTTGAAGCAAGAGTGAAAACTCAACTATGAAAAACGAGAGTTGTTTTGCCAATCATTTGTTTTTCAGTATAATGACCCTCTTAATTTATCAAAATAAATCACAAAAGTCATGCTTTGATTTTCAGACATGTGATCAAAGTTTCAAAATAATATATCATGTCGGAAATTTTACATTTTCCATAGCCACATTGCGCTGTTCCAAAAGTTCAAACTTCATTCTATACCTTAGGAAAAAAATAGATTAATTAATCAACTGATTTCCGCATTTCATTTTGTTTCCAGTTTTGGTCCCAAAACCAAATTAAGTTTAAAGGTTTTAGGAACAGTTAGACCTTCCAAAGGAAAGCTAAATAGTAGGAATCTCGCAGTATAAACCACAAGAGATTTAGTTCTATTGCTTCAGGCATGAGGCTAAATATTTTCTTAATTGTTAGGCGAAATTGAGTGGGGGTAATAGGGAAATTGGCCATCTGTAAAATATAAAAATATTGGAACCTTATATTGCTTTCGATCAATTGCTCAAGGAAGTTCGATCCTGCACGCTTTGTGAGCCGTCCTTGCCGCTGGGAGCAAACCCAATAGTGCATCTGACTGCCGCCAGCAAAATCCTCATCATCAGTCAGGCTCCCGGCACCAAAGTTCATCATGCAGGCTTTCCCTGGAATGATCCCAGCGGTGAAACGCTGCGTCGCTGGCTGGATGTGGATGCTGATACTTTCTATGATAGTTCACTTTTCGGAATCATGCCCATGGGATTTTGCTATCCCGGTAGAGGAGCCGGAGGAGATTTGCCACCGAGACCGGAATGTGCTTTTACTTGGCATGAGCGAATTATCAGCCACCTCAAACAGGTAGAATTAACACTTTTAATCGGTCAATATTCGCAACAGTATTATTTGGGGAAAACCAAAAAATCCAATCTTACGGAGACTGTAAAATCTTTTCAAAAGTACTTACCAGGATTTTTTCCGCTGGTTCATCCTTCGCCAAGAAACAGAATTTGGCAGCAAAAAAATCCTTGGTTTGAGGAATTGGTGGTGCCTGCCTTGAGAGCGCGCGTCCATCAGATCATCGCTCAATGATCATGTTCGCTTTTTTCCATAATGCATTGCTCTCCATCAAGTTCTATCTCTACCGTGTAATGGGAAAAAGGGTAACTTTTAAGCAGAGATTTGATCTGATTTTTAATGTCGACTAGCTCCTCGATGGAAACTATAGGCGTCAGCCTCACATGAACTGTAAATACATGATGCTCACCTTCGAGTGACCAAACATGCATGTGATGAACTGAATCTACTTTTTCCAGCTGACAGATTTTAGTTTGGATTTCATCCAGTGATACATTTTCCGGAACGGCCTGTAGAAAAATCAGAATCGTCTCTTTTAGATTTTTGAAAACATTCCAAAGAATAAAGAGCGATATCCCAAGCGACAATGCCGGATCTAACCAAGGCACATTTTTGAAATACAAGACAATCCCAGCAATCAGTACCGCGACCCATCCCAAGACATCTTCTATCAAATGCCAACTGATTACTTTTTCATTTCGGGATGAACCCTTAGAAACTTTATAAGCCGCATAGCCATTTACTGCCACCCCAATTAGAGCAAAAATAATCATCCCTTGGGCATCTGAGGTTTCCGGATTTTGAAATCGTTGAATCGCTTCGGTGATAATATAAATGGAGCCGAGTAATAGGATCAATGCATTAATAAAGGCTCCGGCTAAAGAAAAGCGTTGATACCCAAATGAAAATTGATTGGTAGCTGCTTGTTTGGATTTCTTATCTAAGTACCAAGCTAAGCCTAATGAAAAGCTGTCACCCAAATCATGTACTGCATCCGAAAGGATTGCTACTGAATTGGTATAAAGTCCTCCGATGATTTCTAAAATCGTAAAACTCAAATTCAGAAAAAAGGCCAATTTCAGATTGCCACCTGAAGTGTGTGAGTGCCCGTGATGTGAATGTGAGTGCCCCATAATCAAAAGAATTTTTTCAAAAATAGAACAATGACCATGCAAGGGTATTGCAAAAATGGGAAAGAGCTGTTTTTTCTGAAAATCAGTTAACCACAACGGACGCGGAGGTTTCGCAATGGGTGCAATGCAATTGATAAATGGTTGGTTTCAATTTTTGCGTTTTGGCTGGATTAAACCTCTAGGAACACGAAGTTGCACAAAGCAACGCTGTGGAAAGGAAAGGTATAACTCTGGTTCTTGCTTTGGATCTACTGGCAGGTCAAACCTAAAAATTTTAGAAATGCACCAGTTTTAATTTCTCGCTGCGGCGCGGCAGCGCAGTGAGCTTTTCATTAAAAAACATAACCTCTAAAACATTCTTTGATTTTTTTGAATGGCCAATTCCGCAGAATAGTTCAGCGCGTAAGCTCTAAAATCCGTGGTATAAGCTTTCAGATTTAAAATCCTGAAAAGCTGAAGAAATGATTGCAATTGCTTGCTTAGTTATGTATTTTCAAAAGCTCAAAATCTAAATCGAAACGAGCATGAAATTTTTCATTAAACTGCTTCTAGTAAGTTTTTCCATTATTCTCTTCTCGGGTTGTGAATCGAATGATTCCAAACAAGATCAACCAAAGGAATTTTCACTTGAACTCATAGACTCAGTTCAAATTGACTATCTAGGTGATATGATGCTTATGGACTATGATCCAACAGATGGCAGCTATCTTCTTTCCAGTCAGAATTATTTCAAGCGAATGGAAGTGAATGAGCAAGGTGACATTTTAAATATAATTGAGTTGAGCTCGGATGGAATCAATGGGATTTCCGCTGCTTTAGGACTTGGTTATTTCGAAGGAAAAGTAGGTTTGCTAACTCCTGACGAAGGTTTCATATTATTTGAAAACGAGGAAAGAGTAAGCGAAATCACTATTCCCTATCCCTATCAAGGCTTTATGTTTCTCCCGCAACTTGGTTTATCACGAATTAACAATCGGATTTTTTATTCTAAGCTATGGCCAGAAACATTTAATGAGGAGGTATTTTCCAGAGATTTTTTCTTGAAATTATATCGGTTTCCTATTTTAGAATCATTGGATCCAGTAACAAAGGATACACTTACGACAATGTATATTCCAGAAGAATCAGATATTCTCGATGGAAATATCAACGGCTTTCCAATTCCTATTACGACTCAATTTGGGGATAAAATGGCCACAAGTCTCTGGATAGAACCTAAGATTTACCTTTATTCCCAGCAGGGAAATGAATATGTGTTTGATAAAATGATTGCTATCGAAATCCCAGGATGGATACCTTATGTCCCCGTCAAACCCAACAATGCTGCGCAATTCTTTGAAGAAAACATGAAGTTGAGAGCCGGAACATTGTCAAAAATCCTGAAAGTTGGGGAGTATTACTTAGCCGTCTATCAGAAAGGAATTACGGCAGATCAGATGGCTTCTATTGATGTGGGTAGTGAAACTGGGCAGCTGGAGATTCAAAATTTGAATCCATTTTATGCCGCTGTTTTTGATCAAGACTGGAATCAAGTGGCCACTGATCTTCCTTTTCCCAAAGCAACCAACTTCCCGAATGTGGTCAATAAAAGCGGAGAAGTGGTTGTGTCTAAAAACATCAATCTTTCTGATATCGAGGATGACGGGATGATACTTTATAAGCTGAAATTAAAGGTCCAATAGATTGGGACTAAGCTTTATTCTTAAACTGAATTCGATAGCTTTGAATTTTTAGGGGGAATAGCTCAAGGTCTGCGACCCAAATGATACAGCTTAATTGTTGAGGATTATAAATCCTTTGACCGCTCTTCGAGAATACATCCGCGATGGCCACCGGCACTACAAGATTTGAAAGAGTTGTGCAATCTTGAAAAGCTATTTTAAAGACAATTTAATAATAGAATACTGATAAAATTTTTAATTCTCGGATTATAAAGGATACCTTTGTAAACCAAATTAATAGTTTATTTGACTCCTTTTTCATAATGCTCCAACTTAATTTCAGTGCTATTTCAGAGAAATTACCAAGCTCGAAATGGCAAAAGCTTTTTAATACCCATTGGCCAGCCTACAAAGCGTGGTTTATTTCAAAGGGGGCGTTGGAAAAAGTTGACTTGGCCACCGCTCAAAAACAATTGGAGAAGTTCATGCCTGAATATATGCCGACTTATAAGAGGCTATGTGAGCTTTCCGGAGATGACCCTGTTGCTGCTCGTTTTCTCACAGGTTATCAGCCTCCAGCTTATATTTCTGGTTGTTCCCAAGCAATCTGTACTTCACCACCGCAGCTCGTCCGCAATTATGATTATCATCCACATTTGAGCGAGGGCACACTTATTAAGACTACTTGGAATGGTAAAGATGTAATGGGTGTCGGTGATTGCCTGTCAGGTTTGGTCGACGGAATGAACGAAAGTGGCCTAGTCGTATCTCTTACTTTTGGAGGTCGGAAAGTGGTGGGAAATGGATTTGGAATTCCGTTTATAATACGCTACGTTTTAGAGTTTTGTGAAACCGTGGATGAAGGAGTTTCGGCATTTAAGCGGATACCTTCACACATGGCTTACAATATAATGTTGCTCGATAAAACGGGAGCATATAAAATGTTGCAAATAGCCCCTGATCATCCTCCGAAGGTTACTGATTATAAGGTATCAACGAACCATCAGGGAGACATTGACTGGCCGGAGCACGCACAGTTTTCAAAAACTGTCGAAAGAGAAGCCTTTCTCAACCAAACGATAGCCCAATCTGAACAGAATGCAAAGGGTATTGCAGACGCATTTTTAGCGCCGCCCTTATTTAATCGCCAGTACAACGATGGCTTTGGGACCGTCTTTACTTCTGTCTATCGTCCTGCCGAGGGACGAATGGAACTTAGGTGGCCGGAGCAAACTATGGAGCAATCCTTTACAGACTTTAAGGAAGAAATTAGGCTGATTACTTATACCGAAAAAGCAGCTGAATTTGCGCCAGCATACGAGCCTAGTGCATACACAGCGGACAGTTATACTACCTCGCAGCAAGCAGACTATTGGATTGAGTATGGAAAAGCTTGGGCCTCGGGTAAGCCTTCTGAATTAGTCAATCAAGTAGCCAAGGCGATAGGCGATGCTATGGGAATCGCCAATATGGAAGCAATGAAAAATATCACTGAGGTTCTCAACTCTGAGACTAAGAAACGTGGACAGGTGCCATGGGAGCTATTGGCAGATTTGTGGTCTAATCTCGGTAATGGTAATAAAAGGGGTTAACAAATGGAGGGATTTTTAGAATTTTGAGAATAGAGAAGTTTTAAAGATTGAAAATCCTTGTAACGAGCTTCGACTACATCCGCGATGGTCATCGGGAATCTAAAATCTGAAAGTCAGTTAACCACAGAGTACGCGGAGGTTTCGCAAAGGGAAAATAAATTTATATGATTGTACGGAAAGATGCCAGTAGCCTTATTTTCTCTGATTAAATGGACGGGAGTCAGATGACCGAAGACCGATGTGGCGTTCATTGAGAGTTTTTAGCAAATTCTATTTTTCGTATGTCCCTTACTGGCAGAAAATCGGATACACATATTTAAGATTCACCTAAAACAAAATAGAAAATACCCTGATCTAGAGATTGGGGTATTTTTTTTTTAGAAAAAAACAGGTTTCATCGGGAAAATCACTGAAAGGAAAGACTATCGATTTATATAATGCAGATTTATCTAACTTGGAAAACCAATATGCTTTTTAGAATAAGTCAAGTATGACAGAATTCTAAATCGAATACCGAAAACACTAAAACCAAAAATTTTGAAAAAGCTCCTTATACCATTTCTCTTTCTTTCGATCACCAGCTTCGGTCAATCTAGCCTCCGCCCGAAAATTGATCAATCAGCAGATAAAATTGAATCCAAAGTCATCGATTGGCGAAGAGACTTCCATGAGCATCCGGAGCTAAGTAATCAAGAATTTCGGACAGCAAAAGTCATTGCAGCTCATCTTCGTTCCCTTGGAATGGAAGTGACCGAAGGTGTAGCGATCACGGGAGTAGTAGGAGTTTTGAAAGGCGGAAAGCCTGGTCCGATGGTGGGACTTCGCGCTGACATGGATGCATTACCCGTCACAGAGCGGGTGGATGTCCCGTTCAAATCCACTGTGACAACCACCTTCAATGGACAGGAAACTGGTGTCATGCATGCCTGTGGACACGATTCACATATGGCAATTCTGATGGGAGTGGCTGAGGTATTGGCAGGGATGAAAGACCAATTGGAAGGCTCGGTTAAGTTTATTTTTCAACCTGCGGAGGAAGGGATTTATGATGGAAGTATGGCGGGAGCCGAACTCATGGTCAAAGAGGGAGTCATGAAGGATGTCGATGCTGTCTTCGGTTTACATATCTGGGCACAAGTTGAAGCGGGTAAAATAGGTTACAGATCTGGACCATTTATGGCCGCAGTGGATAATCTGAAAATTACTGTTAATGGCACCCAAGCACATGGAGCTTCCCCTTGGTCGGGTGTTGATCCAATTGTCACCGCTTCTCAAATCGTGATGGGTCTTCAGACCATCCTCTCCAGAAATGTCAATATCACCCAAAACCCTGCGATTGTAACCATCGGTGCTATTCACGGAGGGATTCGTTCAAACATTATTTCTGAGAAATTAGAGATGATTGGAACAATCAGAACATTTGGTGATGAGCAGCAAGCTTTAGTCCACAAACGAATTACAGAAATCGCTACCAATATTGCTGAAAGCGCTGGTGCTACTGCTGATGTCGAAATCGGAAAACTTTATCCTGCCACAGTCAACCCACCTGCCTTTACTGCACAAATGCTTCCTTCGATTCAAGCAGCCGCCGGAGAAGGAAATGTAATCGCAATGGACCCTATTACAGGTTCGGAGGATTTTAGCTTTTTCCAACGGGAAAAGCCCGGAATCTTTATCATGCTTGGCGGTATGAAAAAAGGAGGCGATCCTTTGACAACCCCTTCTCACCAT
>JBBQDY010000107.1:0-9106 GCA_038320155.1 Cytophagales bacterium | reverse complement strand
TCCTGAAGGTATTTAGGAACTTCCGTCTCACCAGCCTTCAGCACGTAAGCAAGTTCCTGAGTGTCCGTATTCAACCTCAAATATGTAATCCCAAAATCGATATGAAGCAGATCTCCAGGTAAAATCGTGGTTTCAGCAGCTTTGGTAGCGAAATTCCGATTTTGCTCATTGTTTTCCGGATCAGCTCGCTGAATATCCACCGAAGGGTGAAACCAAGTATCCAGCTTCATTTCTTTGATTTTCTCTCGGTACCACCATACCACATCTTCAGTAGTGGTCACTCCAGGAGTGATGACCCGCTCAGAAAGTCCCTCCTGAATGATATAATGGGCGATTTCTTGGATATGCTTATAACTCGCCATCTCTGCAGGCGTTCGTGTTTCAAGCCATCTTACTGCCAAAGTTTGAGCTGAAGTCACATTCCCTTTCAGATTAGCTGGAAGATATTCCATGAAGGTCTGATATTCATACTGAGTCAATCCGTCAGCATGGCCATAATCTTTGGCGTAGTTTAATCCGATTTTCTTCGGGTTTTTCTCCGCGATCAGCTTCATCAAAGCGTCCCATTGATCAGGTTGTGCTTCTGGATCCCAAGCTCTTTTGAAAGCTTTTCCCACATCATAGCGAGCTACAGCAAAAGTCTCGACCGCAGCATTTGGGGAAGGTTGGTACATCACCAAAATCGTTCTTCGGCGTGCAGCCATCCAGGTTGCTGGCAAAAGTGTTTTGATCACCGGGTCCTCATTGTACTCTCTAGACATGACAACCCACATGTCAATTCCAGTCTCAGTCATCAGCTGAGGCAGTAAATTGGTAATCCTATCATCCAGCCAAGAATCAATTACATCGGCTTGGGCGCGCTGTGTGAGAACTGCCAGATCTTGAGCTTGGCTTAGTATAGAAGTGAAAAGAAAAGCAAAAAGAAGGAGTGATTTTTTCATTTTAAGAGATTGATTTTTTTCTGGAATATAAAGCATAAAGAAGAAAAGTAAAGTAGAATTATTGCTATGGTAGCTAGGTTATGCATTTTGAGCTTTTCCTATGGGCTTTTTGCTAAGCGAATTGAATCTGAAGAAAAGTACAACCGCGGTAATGCTCAATCCGATCAATAATCCATACCAGATTCCCTCAGCTCCCATTTCCAATTCGAAGGCCAGAAAATAACCCAAGGGAAGTCCTAGCACCCAATAAGCGATCAAGGTGATAATGGTAGGAAACTTCACATCTTCCATACCTCTCAAGACTCCAAGTCCAACTACTTGAACCCCGTCAGAAAGCTGAAATAAACCTGCAATTACCAGCAGAGAAGCCGAAATCTGAATGACTTCCTGATCATCTATATAAAAGGTGGGAAGTGTGTATCTAAAGACAACGAAAATCACAGCACAGGTAAACATAAATATCAAGACCATCCCAAAAACCACCATTCCCGCTTCTCGCATTCCTTTCTGATTTTCCTTACCGATTTGATTGCTCACTCGGATCATTCCTGCAGTACTAAGTCCGGCAGCCATCATATAGCTGATCGAGGCTAGGTTTAAGGCAATTTGATGTCCTGCAAGGGCATTTACACCGATCCAACCCATCATAATTGCCGCAGCACTGAATGCGCTTACTTCAAAAATGTATTGAAATCCAGTCGGCAGTCCGATTTTTAAGATTCGATTGATCATGAAAAAACGAAGCTTTTTTATTCCCATTTGTAAATCAAACAGTCGATATCGCTTTGCACGAATCACATACCAGCCCATCATAATCGGCATCAAAACCCTGGAAATCAAAGTGGCTATTCCTGCTCCATTCAACCCAAGCTCCGGTGCGCCCAACTTACCGTAAATCAGTACCCAATTCAAAAAGACATTGACCAAGTTGCAGAAAATCGTTACATACATCGCCTGCTTCGTTTGGCTTAATCCTTCAGCAAACTGCTTAAAAGTTTGAAAAATCATAAACGGAAGCATGGAAGCGGTAATGATCAGCAAATACGGAATTGTGATTCGAACCACTTCCTCAGGCTGATCCAAGAAATGTAAGCCTTGGGAAAGCATCATGATAATCCCTATTAAAAGGATGGCCGTAACTATGTTGATCCATAAGCCATGTTGAAACAAGGAGGAGATCCGCTTCAACTTACCCTTTCCTTCGGCGATCGATACCAAGGGTGTAATCCCCATAGAAACCCCCATTCCGAACATTAGCAATACAAAAAATATACTGTTACCTAGTGAGGCTGCAGCAAGCTCGACTGCACCAAGTCGTCCCACCATCATGCTATCCGCTACCCCAACCGATACTTGTCCCAGCTGGCTAAGGACAACCGGTAAGGCTAACTTAAAAGTGATTTTAAAATGATCCTTAATCGTCATCTAGTATCCCAGCAACCGCGCTGCTTTTAATATTCCTGCTATACTTATACCATCTGTGATCTCTCCGGACATGGCCATTTCCAATGCTTCTTTGAATGGCAATTTCTTAACTTGAAGGATTTCAGTTTCCTCAAATTCGGTTTCACCGGCTACCAAATCTTCAGCCAAGTAGACTAATCCTTCTTCATCTGTGACAGAATTAGACGTATGGATTTTTAAAATTTCTGTCCATTTTCCAGCGGTCAGCCCAGTCTCTTCTTTCAGTTCGCGCTTGGCACTTTCCAAAAAATCAGAACCGATAAGTCCTCCCCCCATAGGAATTTCCCAGGAATATTCATTCAGAGAATATCGAAATTGGCCGATCAACCAGGTATTTCCATCTTTATCTATCGGAATAATAGCCATTGCTCGATTCTTAAAACGAATGACTCCATAGATTCCATTATTTCCAGCAGGATTGATGACTTGATTCTCTTCCACCTTGATCCACGGATTTTCATAGATCGAAATGGTTTTATTAGTTTTCCAGGGGTTTTCTTTCATTTTTTTCAAAAAAAAAGGGTGACAAAAGCCACCCTAAAATTAGTTCTTTGATTATCAAGCTGGGATTGGCATCACTTTCGAATCTTTAAAAGTAGATAGAATTACCATGGATTGCATGGAATCTACTTCTTTGATCTCGGATACTTTCTCTAGCATCAGCTTTTGGTAGGCTGTGATATCTTTAGCTATAATTTTTAAAATAAAATCACCGGTACCGGTAATGTGGTGACATTCAATCACCTCAGCGATCAGATTGATCTCCTTCATAAAGGCGTCGATGTTCCCTTTATTATGGCCAATCAAACTTACCAACACGAACGTGCTGACACCCAATCCTATTTTCTCAGGATCAAGCTTAGCATGATAACTCTTTATGATTCCAGATTGCTCCAATTTCTTAACCCTTTCCAAGGTCGGTGCCGGAGACAATCCTATGTCTTTCGAAAGCTGTGCATTAGTAATTTTTGCATTGGCTTGCAGGATCTCGAGAATCCTCCGATCTATTTTATCGAATTTTATTCTTAAGTTATTATCCATGATCTCTTGCATTGACAAAATTTTATATTGTGCAAATTTAATATAATTGATGATTGTTTTAAACCATTCATCAGATTTTCTATTTAGAAAATCAAAATTTTATGAACTCATAAAGGCATTTAGGCAAAGAATCACTCTGAAATACCTTGTAAGCCTAGAAAAATTCAAATTTTCTCCTGTTAGTAAGTTTTAAAAACGACCAAAAATGATTTAAAGTTTATTCTTTCTCAAATATTGTCTGGCCGCCTCATGAGCAGGGTGTTTTCGCTTAGCAAATTTCTTTACCTCCTTGAAATAATTTTTGGCAAGTGGTTTATTTCCTTCTTCCATGGCAATAATTCCAAGCTGCACAAGTGAATGAAGGTAATAGCCACTCTCCTGAGATTCGGATTCTTCACCGTAGGAAATGGTTTTGAGGTAATATTTTTTTGCCTCCGTTTGATCATTTACCCGATCGTAAAATTGAGCAACATAAAATGCGGCATAACGACCGCTATTTGATTCGTAGCCAGTTTGCTTTGCATCGATCCGATCCAAAATCTCAAATGACTGCTTCAAAGATTCATTCCATCTTCCTACCGTGTACAGGTGTCTGGCATAGGATCGATGAAAATAAGGGTTATTTGGAAACTTTGTGTGTAAATATTCTGAGATTTGAAGTGCTTCGTGAGGCTTTTTTTCTTCAGAAGCATATAGCCTAAACAGAAAATACTGTGCCTCAACCCGAGTGTAGAAAGCATTGGTAGCAACTTCTTCCAACTGCTGAAGTCCCAATTGCTTGCTCCCTTTTGGGAAAAGTGCCATGACGGGCTTAAGAAGTGGATAATTCTCGGGAATCCATACCGAGAAATAATTGAAAAGTGCATCTCCAAGCAAAAGCTCAGGGTTAAACTCCTCCTCACCCCTACTCAATTCCATGTATTTCAGCGCATTTCTTCCCGCCCAGGCGGCTTTAGTCCAGCTCTTTCGCTCCGAGAAAAGCCTTCCTTGAAATCCATATCCAGCAGCTAAAAAGAAGGCCGCCTCCTTATTGGTCTTATCGGCATCGAACATGACTTCAGCCTTTTCAATAGCCAAGTCCAAGTATTTCAAGAATTGCTTGTCATAGGTTTCTTTGGTCACATCTATTTCAATTCGCCACCAATAACCAAGTGCTACCAAGAAATATGGCAGAGGGTGCTCCGGATATTGATTGGCAATGACCGCAAAATCCCGTTCTGCAACGGCGAAATTGAAATCATACATGCTGTTGATTGACTTGGTGATTCGGTATTGAAGCCCCTTATCCAAAAGCAGGTATTTAGAAGGCTGAAGGAAGGAAGAATCTTGCGATGCTACCTGGGCAATGGATTTTGTCCCAAGCCCAAGACAAATGAAGATTACTAAAAACCACGAGGGTATTAATCGCATACTATTTTTGCTATTCGAATTCAAAATTAGAGGTATTCTCAAACAAAATTTTAGATTTGATTAAGATTCATAGTTAAAAATGGCTAAACCACTTTCTCCAGAAGGACAACGTCTAAACGATCTAATTGATTTCGACAAACGTTTCTATTTTTTATTTCTCGTCCTTTTATTTCTTTTAATCAGGTACCTGACGAATACCTTTATTCTGGAAACGATTCCTGATTTTGAGAACCTTGAGGCAAAAGGGGATTTTATGATTTTCCATTTATTCAACCTCGCCAATTACATCTGGACTCCTTTTGCACTTCTTTGGAAATTCACTGTGATCGCTTTCTTGTTTTGGTTGGGAGCATTTATGATCGGCTATAAAGTGCCCTATAGTGAGCTATGGCAATTTGCTATGATTTCGGAAATCGTCTTCGTGTTACCAGAATTGATTCGTCTATTTGTATTTCTGGCTCCTGACTCAGGCGCCACCTTCGTGGAAATTAATGAATACAGAGCTTTGTCTGTTCTCCAATTATTAGGCCCCGAAAATATCTCGAAGCAATACCACTATGCACTAGCCACACTTAATATTTTTGAAGTGATCTACGGAATATTTTGGGTGTATGGATTCCATATGATCAGCAGAAGATCCTTCAAAGAATCTATTCTGGTGACACTGGTGAGCTATTTTTTGCCTTTGGCTATTTGGTTGTCTTGGTATATAATGGTCTATCGGGGTTGAGTTTTATTTCTTAGAATTGCCACTACAGCGTTTGGAACAGTATTTTACTGCCTCCCAGTTTTTTTCCCATTTCTTTCTCCAGGTAAAGGGTCTTTGGCAAACAGGGCACATTTTCGTTGGTAATTGGTCCTTTTTCATACTATTATTTCCATCTTTTAGTCAATGTATGTCTAGCAAGGATACCCCTAGATTCTTTCTTAACCTCAGGATCTTCTTGAGCCGCCCATATAATGTTCCTAGCCTCGCTTGCAGCAGTGAATGGCGAAACAATTGGGAATGGATAGGTAACACCCAATCGGATTTTATAAATCGATTGTTCCATTTCTGTAAGATTCCAAGGTTCATGAATCAAGGAATTAGGGATTGATTGGAGTTCAGGAACCCATTTTTTAATAAATACTCCCTCAGGATCATGATCTTGGGATTGCTTCACTGGGTTATAAATCCGCACGGTATTGATTCCTGTCACTCCTGCCTGCATTTGCAACTGCGGATAATGAATCCCCGGTTCAAAATCCAGAAACATCCTTGCCAAATGGTCTGCTCCAGTTTGCCAGTTTTGCCTAAGATGATGAGTCAGAAAAGAGACCAGCATGGCTCGCATTCTAAAATTCAAGTATCCAGTTTCTACCAAACAGCGCATACAAGCGTCTACCAAAGGATATCCGGTAGCTCCTTTTTCCCAAGCTTGAATCAACGATTGATTGGGCTCGGTTCTAAATTTTTCAAAGCCTCGATTGATGGAACTAAACTCCATGCTGCATTCCATTTCAAACTTTTGAATAAAATGACAATGCCAGCGTAATCGCTCCATAAAATTGGAAATCGACTTTGAAGCAGCACCGGACTTCAAAGCCTGATTTGATTGCTGATAAACTTGTCGAATCGATAGACAACCCCAAGCTAAATAGGGAGATAAACGACTACAGCTTTTTCTACTTAGTTCAGGCTTGCTGATGTGTTTACTGTAGTTTCGATGGCGCTCCACGAGAAAAGTCTTTAGGTATTTATTGCCATTAGTACTTCCTCCAGGTTGAAATAAAGGGCTTTTCTCACTCCATACGGAAGTAAACTCAGGCAATGCATACTCAGTGCTAAAATATTTTGGGAGTTTTTGAAAAGTAGCTTTTTCCAAATTTATAGGATGAATTGACCCTTTGACATACCCAAACCAATCCTGAAGCCAATTAGCTCGATTTTTCCTTCCTCGCTTCACTCCTTGTTGCGGATATTCATTCCACGGAATATTTTTCGTAGAAAGTATTTGCTTGATTTCCAGATCCCTTTTAAAAGTAATGTCAATCCCGGTTTCCTGATGAGAATACATTCCCTGAACATCAAATACCAAACAAAGCTTTTCCAAAATCACGGGAGCTTCACCAAACAACGTCTCCACTTTTCCTGAATAAGAACTAAGCTGCTGATTCAAATCTGAAATACTTTCCCACACAAATCGCCAATGACGAAAATCACTCTGTTGCGCAGCAATCAGCGAAGGCTCAAACACATAGATCAAAAGCAAAGGATAACCGGCCGCAATTGCCCGTTCTAATGGAGGGTGATCCGCTGCTCTTAGATCTCTTTTAAGCCATACGATTGAGATTTTTTGCACAGATTATAAACTTTAGGAACTTACCAAAGTTTTCTATTTATGAAAAAAACACAGACGCTGACTGTCGAGGAGGAAGATCGAGTGGTAGAAATGGCTTGGGAAGATCGAACACCTTTTGATGCAATCGAAGCTCAATTTGGACTAACTGAATCTGAAGTCATCCAGCTAATGCGGAAAACAATGAAGCTTAGCTCCTTTAAAATGTGGCGTGCAAGGGTCCAAGGCAGGAAAACCAAACACAAGAAAAAAGGTCCTGAGGAGATGGATGCGTTTAAGTCGAGAATGCAGCGAGGAATCGCTTTGAACAAAATCTCAAAACGATAAAGTTATTCAGGATAAAAAAGTAAGGGCGAAAGATTTTTCGCCCAAATGGATTGTAAGGGCGAAAAATCTTTCGCCCCATCACAAATAATTTATACTGTTTCAAATGGCCAGCTGCCAATCCCGCCTTTTAAGTTTTTTAAATGCTCAAAACCTAGATCTGCCATAACTGCGCAAGCTTGTGCACTTCGGTTACCGCTTCTACAATAGAGCAAATAAGTCTTATCCTTCGGTAGATTTTTCACTGAGTTAGCAAAAGAGCTTGACATAATATCAAGATTACGCGCTCCTCTTATTTTGCCACTTGAAAATTCTCCTGCAGATCGAACATCTATCAAGACGCTACTAGGTTGAATCATTAGATCGCGGAATTCACCAGAAGGAATATCTTCGTATTTTTTTGGAGTAGTTTTAAAGAAATTAAACATGGGTTTTATTTTTAGATATACCCAAAATTACGCTCCTCTATCCTCAGAAACAGTAACAAATATCACTCAATTAGGCCTTAGATAATTTTGCCTTTAGTGTGATGATGATCAATCTGATCAATAAAACCCAAGGAAATCCATGGAAAATAAAATCTCCCCAATCGATTAATTTCATTCCAATGGCACCACCGGCTATCCATTTGATTTTCCCTATAAAATGAGGCTCAGGTGTAAATGGAGCTAGGCCAAGTGTAACACAAACTATCAAGACAAAGGACCAATTGTTAATGGTACTTTGGGCTAACGAACTTTCTTTTTTGTCCATGGATAGGTGATTTGTGACCAAAATGTATGGGGAAATTCTTCAATTTTCTCAAAACCCAAAGGCTCATCCCGTCCAGAATTAGGGATATAAGCAGTACCGAAAAGATAATCCCAAAGGCTCAAGGTAATCCCGTAATTTACTCCATACGTTCCTTTTGGAAGGGTTTTGGCATGGTGCCAAGTATGCATCACTGGATTGTTTAGTAAATATTTAAGTGGGCCATAGGTGATATTTACATTTGCATGATTAAGATGTCCTATGGCAATAGTAAAGATGTGAAGCACAAAAAAATCATCCAGCCCAAAGCCGATCATCGCTAACGGAATATATTGAATTGACTTGTAGATAATTGTTTCCATCCAATGATATCGCAAATGCGCAGCGAAGCCCATCTCCTCAACAGAATGATGGACTTTATGAAACTCCCAAAGCCAAGCACTCCGATGTAGTAAGCGGTGGACGTTCCATTGGATAAAGTCTGCAACAACCAACATACTCAGGAACTGTATCCATAGTGGCAATTCGGCCAAAGTAATAGCTACCATATTTTTAATTTCGAACAAGCCCAGAAAGTCCCCAAATAATTCAACAAAGACATTCGATAACGAATTATAAAGGATGAGGGAAAATAGGAAGAAATTGAAAAACATGTAAAATGCATCCAACCAGAAATCTTTTCTGAAAGCTGTTGGCCTTTTTCTCCAAGGAAAAATCAATTCCAAGCTCCAAACCAGGATAGATAGTCCGATCAGCCAATAAAAGTAATTGTGCCAAGAAGGGTACAGAATTTCATTCTTGAGGTAATCCCAATATCCAAAGTACCCGTCTGCTATA
>JBBQDY010000106.1:0-9146 GCA_038320155.1 Cytophagales bacterium | reverse complement strand
TTAAGTGATTGTCTCTTTGCCAATGGCAAAACTGGTATCAGACCCTAACGCAGCGCAGCTATATTCGGGGTAAAGAAAGTAAAGCCATACCTGAGATTTTCAATGGTATATAGAAACTTTAAAATACTTACTCTCCTAGGAATAAGTATTTTAAAAACTCTCTGCTCAGCTGTACCACCGCGAGAAAAAATATCCATTGGACCATTTGCTTTGTGCTCCTTTAGAAACTTTCGTGGTTAAAAAAAAGCCTTTGAATTTCCGGATTCAAAGGCTTTAGTATTTTATTATTATGTGTATTCTTATAGGTGCACGTACCGGTCAAAAACGAAATCTTGATTTGGAATTGGATCGAATTCCCTCTTTCTCAAATGGGGCAAGAGCCTGTCCCGAATATCGGGAGGGATTTTAGGAAGCAATTCAGTTTCAAATTTGGCTACGTGTAATAAAGCGGATAAACATAATTAAAATTGAGTTGATTTAATCCACCAAATATGTGCTAACTGGTACATAAGGCATATCAAATGCTTCCGCTACTGCTTTGTATACAATGTCTCCATTGATGACATTTAAGCCTAAAACCAATTCAGCATTTTCCTGAGCTGCTTTTTTCCAACCTTTGTCTGCCAATTGCATCGCGTAAGGAAGCGTCGCATTGGTCAAAGCAAGGGTAGACGTGTAAGGCACAGCTCCCGGCATATTTGCTACACAGTAATGAACCACATCATCAATGATATAAGTAGGATCCTCGTGCGTGGTCGGCTTACATGTTTCAATACAACCTCCTTGATCGACCGCTACATCTACTACGACGGTTCCAGGAAGCATTTCCTTTAGCATGTCTCTTGTGATCAAATGTGGAGCTTTGGCACCTGGGATCAACACTGCGCCGATGATTAAGTCATGATTTTTGATCAGTTTACGAATGTTGAATTCGTTCGACATCATAGTTCTTACATTGGCTGGCATCACGTCGGCGAGGTATCTCATTCGAGGAAGATTCACATCCATGATGATCACATCTGCACCAAGTCCGGCAGCCATCCAAGCAGCTTGAGTTCCTACGATTCCTCCGCCTAGGATCAACACTTTTGCAGGAAGTACACCCGGTACGCCACCAAGAAGAATTCCTCTTCCTTTCAATGGTTTCTCCAAGTAATTTGCGCCTTTTTGAACAGCCATTCTACCGGCTACTTCAGACATTGGAATAAGTAGTGGAAGACTTCTGTCAGATTTCTCTACCGTTTCGTATGCTAAACAAACTGCTTTACTTTTAACCATAGCTATGGTCAAAGGCTCATACGAAGCAAAATGGAAATAGGTAAAAAGTAATTGACCTTCTTTGATTAGGCTATATTCTGCTTCAATCGGCTCTTTTACTTTCATGATCATCTCAGCAATCTCATAGGTAGCTTCGATGGTAGGAATTATTTGAGCTCCAGCTGCTTCATAATCTTCATCCAAAAATCCACTGCCTTCTCCGGCGGTATGCTGGACATAAACGGTATGACCTCTTTTGACTAATTCTTTGGCACCGGCAGGAGTAAGTGCTACGCGGTTTTCATTGTTTTTAATTTCCTTAGGAACACCTATAATCATGGCAATTTGGGATTGGATTTGATAAATGATAGGGCAAAGATAGTAAGCACAAATAAACTGGAAAGCCCGATTAAGAATAGTATTTGGTCTGATTTGGAAAAAATGTCTTTTTCAAAAGAATCTTCGGTTTAAAAGTTTTAAGATTTAGAAAATTTGTAAAAAGAAATTTTAAACAAGTTTAATTTTGAAATTTTTTTTCAGAGTGTAATGAGTTAATAGGATAGGGTAGATGTTCCTATTTTATTCTATTTTATACTGAGTAATAATTTATGGCAGAATTTAATTTCTCAAATACGTTTTTCAGCTACTATAATCCAAATTTCTATTTGAATTGTTAACATGTTGAAATTAGGATGAAAGTCAGATTTGGCTATTTTTGGGTAAGTAAAGTCCTTAGCTTTGCTTAAACCCAAATAGCTTTAGAACAATTAGATATGTCAAAAGTCCAATCAGTACCTAAATCCACACTCTCGCTGAATCTATCTCCTGAGATTATTTTAGCTGATTTTAGAATGGCAATGTTGAGTAGGCATGCCTCTCTGATCGGCAGAAAAGAGGTCTTCATGGGAAAGGCAAAGTTTGGAATTTTTGGAGACGGAAAGGAGCTGGCGCAACTGGCCATGGCTCGAGCTTTTCAACTTGGAGATTTCAGAGCGGGCTATTACCGCGATCAGACTTTTATGATGGCTTTGAATGAGCTTTCGGTTCAAGAATATTTCGCCCAACTCTACGCGCATGCTTCTGTGGAGCATGAGCCTGCAAGTGCCGGAAGATTGATGAATGGGCATTTTGCTACTCGATCGCTGAATGAGGATGGTAGCTGGAAGAATCTTACCCAAATGAATAATTCCGCTGCTGATATTTCCCCTACAGCAGCCCAGATGCCGAAGCTTTTGGGATTGGCTTATGCTTCTAAGATCTATCGTCAGAATAAAGAATTAAAAGGTTTCTCTCAATTCTCTGTGAATGGGAACGAAGTGGCTTGGGGCACTATTGGAAATGCCTCTACTTCAGAAGGGATGTTTTTTGAAAGCATCAATGCGGCGGGCGTGCTTCAAGTACCGATGATCGTTTCGGTATGGGATGATGGTTACGGGATTTCTGTTCCAAAAGAATTCCACACTACAAAAGGAAGTATTTCCGAAGTTTTGGCAGGTTTTGCCAAGACAGATGCTGAACCTGGTTTTGAGATCCTGAAAGTTAAAGGATGGGATTATGAGGCGCTTTTAGAGACTTATTTACAAGCCGGGGAAATAGCAAGAACCTCCCATACGCCAGTTATTATTCACGTCGAAGAATTAACACAGCCTCAGGGTCATTCGACTTCGGGTTCGCATGAGCGATATAAATCTCAGGAGCGTTTGAACTGGGAAAAAGATTGGGATTGCAATACCAAATTCAGAGAATACATCCTTTCCAATCAAATCGCCACGGCAGATCTCTTGGATCAAATCGAAGCCGAAGCAAAGGCTCAGGCTAAGAAAGATAAAGAAGCAGCTTGGGCAGCCTTTTCCGGAGAGATCAAAAAGGAATTAGCAGTGGCAGTATCGCTACTGAGCGATGCAGCTCAGCAAAGTACAAGAAAGGTAATCTTAGAACAGATGGCGCAGGAGCTATCCAAGACCATTAATCCTATTCGTAAAGATGTGATTACTACGGTTAGGAAAGCGTTGATGACGCTTCGTTTCGATTCGAATACTGCCAAATCCAAGTTGAAAGATTGGTACAAGGAGCAAGGTCCCCTGAATTTCGACCGCTACAGTTCGCATTTATACAGTCAATCTGAATGGAATGTGCTAGCAGTGGAAGAAGTCAAGCCGTTGATCAATGAAAAATCACCTTTAGTAGATGGAAGAGAAATTTTACAAGCTTTCTTCGACACTACAATGGAAAATAATCCGGCATTTTTCGCTTTCGGAGAAGACGTGGGAAAGATCGGGGATGTCAACCAAGCTTTTGCAGGCTTGCAGGCAAAGTATGGAGAAATCCGAGTTCAGGATACCGGAATCCGAGAGTGTACGATTATCGGTCAAGGGATCGGGGCAGCGTTGAGAGGACTTCGACCTATAGCTGAGATTCAATACTTGGATTACCTGCTTTATGGAATCCAACTGCTTTCTGATGATTTGGCCTGCTTGCAATACCGAACCAAAGGCGGACAAAAGGCACCCTTGATTGTTCGGACAAGAGGTCATCGTTTGGAAGGCGTTTGGCATTCGGGTTCTCCGATGGGAATGATTCTTTCATCGCTGAGAGGAATGGTAATTTGTGTGCCTCGGGATATGACCCAGGCAGCAGGAATGTATGCGACTCTTTTGAATTCCGACGAGCCTGCGTTAGTCATCGAATGCTTAAATGGTTATCGTTTAAAGGAACAGATGCCTAGTAATATTGGGACGTTTACAGTTCCGATGGGGAAGCCGGAAATCCTGAGAGCTGGAAAAGATATTACGATTGCGACCTATGGTTCAATGTGCCGAGTGATTTTAGATGCGGCTATCGAACTTGCCGAGATTGGGATTTCGGTTGAAGTGATCGACGTGCAGACTTTGTTGCCTTTTGATGTTCATGGCGTAATCGGTGAATCAATCAAGAGAACCAATCGCGTTATTTTTGCAGATGAAGATGTGCCTGGAGGAGCTTCGGCATTTATGATGCAGCAGGTGATCGAAGGTCAAGATGTTTTTAAATACCTGGATTCTGAGCCACAGACCATTTCAGGTAAAGCTCATCGACCAGCGTATTCATCTGATGGAGATTATTTCTCCAAGCCAAGTATAGAAGATGTCGTAGAGCAAGCGTATGCAATGATGCATGAAGCTGATCCGAAGAAGTTTCCGGCGATTTAGGATTGGATAATTCTCAATTTTCAAATTCAATGGACAATGTTCAATGGTATTCACTTGAAAATTGAGTTTGGCCATTGATTATTGATCATTAAAAAAATTCTCAATCCCGATAATTGTCGGGACAATGGACAATGTTCGATGGTATTCACTTGATAATTGAGTTTGATCATTGGTTATTGATCATTTTTAAATTTTCAAGACTCAAATTCAGTGCACACTGATCAAGCCTATCCAAACCTAACAATGGGCAACCTACAAAAACAAGATTTGACTATACTTATTAGAAGATTGTACAGAATATTTATTTGATTTATAAGTATTTTCATAGGTTTTATATTGTTTTTGATTTGTTTGAACACCGTAAAAGAGTGAGTGCCAGCCTGAATTCAGAATTTTTATCTAGATAATTTTATATCCGTAGATTTGCCGAAGTTTTAAAAAAAGAATCGATGAAGCGAATCAATGAGTATAAGAAGCTTTTTAATGTGGAAGGGCCACTTGACCTGAAGCAACTGAAAACTACCTACAGAACTCTGGTGAAAGAATGGCATCCGGATAAATTCCTCGAAGGAGATGAAAAAGCGAAAGAAGCCGAAGAAAAAAGCACTAAAATCATAGATGGCTATCATTTTTTGGTGAGCATCGCACCGGAAACCACTGCTGCTAATTTGGCGGAATATACTAAAACAGTCACTGAATCAGGAATAGGGGAATTTCATTATAAAAACTTGGTTCTTGAAATCACTTTCTTAGATGGCAATACTTACGAGTATTTTGGAGTTTCCAAGAATATCTATACCAAATTTTTGAGTGCAGACAATGCGTATCGATTCGCCCGAAGAAATATCTTGAGTTCTCATCTCTATCGAAAATCAAAGAAGACTTTAGAACCGGCTTAAGCTGAATCTACTTGCTTATACCCCATAAAAAAAGGCTGATTAATCAGCCTTTTTTTATGGGGTATTCCGAGTGATTTGCCTTAGGGTGACTTCGTTGCTGGAGACTTCATTACTTCGATTCAGTAATCTGTCTTGAATCTCTACATCTATCCGAAGAGTATCATTTCTAAATATCGATTCCCAGCCGGAGGAAAGCATCGCATATTTGATGTTTCCTTCTACTGCTTGACCTTCTTGGGTGGTGAGAATTCTAGGGAATCTACCATTGAAAGTGGTGAAAAATGGTGGATTCTGCCATCTAAACTCGGTGAATTTCCCATTTCTTTTAATGTAGAATCGTACGAAAATGTTGTATTGATTTGGGTTTTGCTTTACCCAGACAGTATCTTTTACTATGGCATTGTTGACAATAGGATCAATAACCCAATCAATCGGGTTATATGCTGGAGCTTCGGCAGGTCTTTTACTATAGGTGATTAAATTCCCAGCTGGATCTCGCTGAAAAGTAATCGAGTTGAAAGGTGGATTCACATCAGTAGCTGATAGCCCAAGATCACCTTCTGCATCTTGAAAATTGATTCCAAGAATCAGAGAGTCAGCTCCGACGAGTGGGACGTATTCCAGTGATTCAAAGGTAATCACCGGTACCGAGGGGAAATTATCAGGGGGACTGATACAGGCAGAAGGGCTGGCCGATAAAAAGATAATTACTAAATAACTTTTGAAACGCATAGGGCGAAAGTAAATTTACATTCAAAGTAACATCAATTTTACTTCGATTGATGCAAAATATGAAACGATGCAGGATTTTAAAAGTTTTTCAGAAAAGCTAAAGAATTTATCTGAGGATAATTTTGAAGAACTTGCACTTTCGCTTTTTCACTATCAAGCAAGCCATAATCCGATTTATGCGGCTTATCTCAGCGCACGGAAAATTATTCCTGAATCGATACGTTCATTAATTCAGATTCCATTTCTCCCGATCCAGTTTTTCAAGGATTTTGAAATCATCAGTGCGGAGCCTTCAACCTACGAAGGGTATTTCTCTTCCAGCGGTACCACCGGAATGATTACCAGTACTCATTTTTTTTGGTCTGAATCGTGGTACCGAGCACATGCAAAGCGATTATTTGAAGCGGAATATGGGCCAATTACGGACTTTCATGTGCTGGCCTTATTGCCTGCTTACATGGAACGCAAGGGAAGTAGTCTGGTCAGTATGGCAGATTATTTCATCAAAGAATCTGGTTCAGATTATTCAGGATTTTACCTTTATAACCAGACTGAATTGGTACAGCAAATCAATTTCCTCCAGGAAAGCAATAAGAAAATCCTTTTGCTCGGAGTTACATTTGCCTTACTGGACTTGTCGGAGTCCGGATTGGAAATTTTACCTAATCAAAATTTGATCGTGATGGAAACAGGTGGGATGAAGGGGAGAAGAAAGGAGATGATCCGCGAACAAGTTCATGATCAGCTGAAAAGTTATTTTAAGACCAAAGCCATCCACTCGGAATATGGAATGACGGAATTGATGTCTCAAGCCTATTCAAAAGGAGCGGGGAAATATACGCTACCGAATACTATGCGCGTTATTCTTCGGGATCTCAATGATCCACTTTCTTTTAGTGCCCGATCGCAAGGTGGAATCAACTGCATCGACTTGGGAAATTTCCACTCCTGTGCCTTTATCGAAACACAAGATTTGGGAAGAATCGATGCCGATGGGAATCTGGAAGTTTTGGGAAGATTTGACAATAGCGAAATCAGGGGCTGCAACTTGTTGGTGCAGTAATTGCTATCTTAAGATTTATTAGACATATTTGAAAAGATCAAAAAACACATCATGAAAAAATTAGCCACAGCAGCGTTACTGATTGGAATTTTAGCTTTGGGAGCATGTGCTTCAAGTAAGCCTTGTCCTGCCTACGCGAAAGCTCCAGCTGCTCAAAAAGCCAATAGCTAAAAAATATGCTGATTTAATAGTCAGCATATTTTTTTATGTCTTCCAAACTGATTTCCTGCTCACCTAAGATCACTAGTCGCTCGACTACATTTCGGAGCTCACGAATATTTCCTGTCCAAGGGAATTCTTGAAGTTGAGCCAAAGCTGCTTTACTCATCTCTTTTTTAGCATCGCCATTTTCCTGAGCGATATCCTCCAAAAACTTATTTACCAATAAAGGAATATCTTCTTTCCGGTCCTTTAATGCAGGCACCTGAATCAAGATCACGCTCAGTCTGTGATATAAATCTTCCCTAAACCGGTTTTCTTCAATCTCTTTCTTGAGGTCTTTATTAGTGGCGGCGAGTACACGGACGTCCACTTTGATATCCTTATCACTTCCGACTCGATTGATCAGATTTTCCTGAAGCGCGCGCAAAACTTTGGATTGTGCAGAAAGTGACATGTCGCCGATTTCATCCAAGAATAGTGTTCCACCTTGAGCTTGCTCAAATTTACCTTGACGCTGTTTGTGAGCCGAGGTAAAAGCACCTTTCTCATGCCCAAAAAGTTCGCTTTCAATCAATTCAGAAGGGATCGCGGCACAGTTTACTGCCACAAACGGTTCTGCTACCCGATTGCTTTTTTGATGAATCCAATGAGCCACGAGTTCTTTGCCGGTTCCGTTTGGACCAGTAATCAATACTCTAGCATCAGTAGGAGCGACTTTCTCAATAGTTTCCTTGACATGCTGAATGGGTTTTGATTCCCCCACCATGTCAAACTTCTTCGAAAGTTTTTTCTTTAGCACCTTAGTCTCTTGGACCAGTTCTTTTTTGTTCAAGGCATTTCGAACTGTCAGTAGTAAGCGATTCAGATCAGGAGGTTTCGGGATAAAATCAAAGGCCCCTTTTTTGGTAGCCTCGACTGCAGTCTCAATACTGCCGTGGGCAGAAATCATGATAAACTGTGGGGGTCTTTCTAATGCTTTTGCCTGCTCAAGTACTTCTATGCCATCCATTTTTGGCATTTTGATATCACAAAGTACGAGGTCGAAATCTTCTTCTTTGATTTTGGCTAAACCTTCCTCGCCATCTTTGGCTTCGGAAATAATGAATTTTTCGTACTCTAAAATCTCACGAAGAGTATCTCTGATGACTTTCTCGTCATCGATAATCAGAATCTTGGACATGGGTTCAATATAAGGTAAAAAAGTGCAAGTCTGTAAGCCGGGTTCTGTTTCCTCAAGAGGATTCTTGCCATTTATCTAGTCCCGACTTCACAATCGGGATCCATCGATCTACCCGCCTCGGAATCGCCATCCCAACCGAAATCGGGTACGAATCGCACGAGCAGCGCTTTGCCCGAGGCCTATTTGATCTTTCAACCCATAAGGTTTACCATGCCCCAACTGTCACCAGCTGAGCGGTGGGCTCTTACCCCACCTTTTCACCCTTTCCCTTCTTCTTACTCAAGGCTTGCCCTAAGCTAGTCGAAAGGTGGTTTATTTTCTGTGGCACTTTCTGTATCACTACCGTCACCAGTAGCAACCCTTCCCGTTAGGAAGTATGGCGCTCTATGTTGCCCGGACTTTCCTCTCTCCTCTAAATAAGGACAGCGGCAAGACGACTTGCACGCCGCAAAATAAACGATTTAATCCGAGAATAAGAGATATTGGATTCCTGTGTGGTAAAGGGTTTTAAAAAAAGAATAATTTTTTTTCTTTTTTCAAACATTTATCTCGGGCACCTGTTCTGTATTTGTAAAGGCTTTAATTAGCTTTTCTTCATAGTGCTGGGTTGAGCCGCTCCTTAATTGGGGCGGTTCTTTTTTTGTGCCAATTGCAACTAACTTTGA
>JBBQDY010000105.1:0-9190 GCA_038320155.1 Cytophagales bacterium | reverse complement strand
GAATCTAGTATTGAATGAATACTGCGTCTTATCTAAGACTGTGCTATCGGTGGTCAAGTGACCTTTTCCTTCTTTTCCTGTTCCGTTCCAGACGGCAGTTGCTTTTCTGATCATAAGTTTAAAATTTAGGTTAAAAGTTATGCTTTGGTAAGGGGGAAATGGAGCTGAAAGTTCCAAGGAGTCATATTTTCACTCTTCTCCACAGATTTCCACAGATCAATCAGCAACCTAAAAATCAAATCCGTGTGAATCTGTGACCTTTTCTGCGTAGATCTGCGGGAACCTTTTTTTCTTTTTTCCCACAGATTTTCACGGATTACTACACAGATTTACGCAGATCAATCAGCAACCTAAGAATCAAATCCGTGTGAATCTGTGACCTTTTCTGTGAGAATCTGTGGGAACCCTTTTTTTTTGTAGATCTGCGGAAGCTTTTTTTTCTTTTTCCCACAGATTTTCACAGATCTCAATGAGTGATAAAAATCTAACCTATGGAAACTCATTTTTTTTTCTAAAGATCCAGAAGTAAGTCAAGAATCAAATCCGTGTGAATCTGTGACCTTTTCTGCGTAGATCTGCGGAAATTTTTTTTTGTGTAAACCTGGCTACCCAAGATGGGTCTGTCGGATTTTTTTTATTCTATGGGGATTTTTTTTGCGTATACCTGTCTAGCGACAGCCAGTTCTGTGTGAACCCCATTTTTTTTATTTACCTGTTCGACAGGCAGAACCGGCGGAACTCTTTTTCCGGATAATTCTTGGAAAACTTCCAGATACTGTTCCGTTACGTAATCCCAATTATATCTTTGAGTCAGACCTGAGCGAGCTTCTTTTCGGAGGTCAGCCATTTTAGAAGGGTTTTTCTCCGCTTTCGCTACGATTTCTCCCACGGCTTTCACATCCTTATCGAAGTACCAACCGTGCTTTCCATTCTGCAACATCTCCTGATTAAAAGGAGTGTCCAATGCCAAAATTGCACAACCGTAACCCAGCGCCTTCAGCATTGCCGGATTGGTCCCGCCATACTCATGCCCGTGGAAATACGCATAGGAGTGAATGTAGAAAGAAGCCAACTCATCGGGATCCTTTACATAACCAGTAAATAAAATTCTCGGATCACGAATTTTTTTCAACTGATCAGCCCATTCATCTTCAAAAGGTTGATCCCCAACAATCACTAATTTCCGATTGGAGTCAGAGTTCAAAAATCCTTCAATGATCAGATCGGCATTATTATCAGGAACCAGTCGCCCTACTATTAAAAAGTATGATTCCGGTGACAATCCCCACTTCTCAATAAATTTCGTTTCCGCGTTTTTTCGGGGATTTGCCCCATAAGCTATCACCTTGGAATCTGCATTAAATAACTCCAAGTAAACCCGACGCATCTCGTCTGAGTCATTGATGACCTGATCATAAAAGCGCGTAGCCATTTTCGACGACCAGTAAAAATATTTGGAACCCAAGCCCTTCCATTTTGGCCGAAGCCACTCCAATCCATCGACATTTATTACAGTAGGTTTACCAAAAAGTCTGGAAATTAAACCAAAAGGCCCATTCCCACTATTGACTACAAAAATCACATCCACATCCGAAAAGCAGGCATGTACCATAGAAAAAAAACTATGAGTCAATTGAGTCAGACTCTTCCTCTCGACTGCAGGAGTATAGATGCATTCTATGCCATTTACATAGCGTGGTTTTTCTTCAAAAAGTGCTCGATGATTATACACTCTTACCGAAATCCCACGCGCAACTAGACGCTCTCCAAGTTCTCGGATCAAGGTATCATAGCCACCATATACGTAGGGATAACCCTTGGCACCCATAATGGCCACCTTTAACTTCTTCTTACTTGGCGCCATAAGTGATTTGTAATTTTTTCTTCAAAAGACTCCAAGCTATATTCATGAAGTACCCTGTTGCGACCTGTATTTCCCATTTCAATCCGCAAATCTACATTTTTAATTAGTTTCTCTAAAGCTTCTACTCCCTTTTTCACATCTCCCATGGGAATTAAGAAGCCAGTCTCCCCATGGATCACCATTTCAGATGCCCCTCCGGACCGTGTGGCAACCACTGGTTTACTAGCAGCCATTGCTTCTAAAATGACAGTCGGAAATGAATCCGGAAGGATCGAAGGCAGTACAAATACATCCGTAGCGGCAAGGATCTCTGGAATATCTGATCTAAACCCTAAGTAATTGACGGCAGTTCGGAGAGATACTGATTCGATTTTTTGAAGAATTTCCTGCTCAATGGATTCGTATCCGGGAAATGGGTCTCCAACTAGTAGAAAATGTAGCATGGAATGTTTCTCCTGCAACATTTCAGCCATTTGTAAAAAAAACAGCTGGCCTTTTCCGGGATTGATTCGCCCCACCATGGTGATCACGATCCGATTTTCGTCTATTCCCAACTTATGTTTGGAATTTGAAAAATCCTTTAAGTATGGATCATAGCAAATTCCATTGTGAATGACCGTAGGCTTAGCTTTTTTCAATTTATCCTTCCAGTGATTGTTCACCGCATCAGAAACAACGATAGGCTCTGAGGTGCTGGAATCCAGCATTCTGGCCAACATTTTTACCAATGGGGAAGGGCCTTGAAGAATTTCATGAATATGCCAAATATGCGGAATTGTTCTTCTTCTTGCCCACCAAGCACCCACTACTACAGCAAGGGTGTTGGAATAAACCAACTGAAAATCAAACTCGCGATGAAGCTGATTCAAGTAACTATAAGCCTGAATATTCTTGCCTAATCTATTTATCAAGCCACTAGGCCTGACATATTTTCTACGGAGAATTCCAAGATTTTTAATTCGAACCGTATAGCCATCCTCGATCAATAAATCTGCAAGTGGTCCTTGCCCGGTAAGCAGAACTATTGGTGTGAATCCGACTGATCGATAAACCTGTAATACTTGATGAATGATCTTCCCCGAGCCATAGAGCTCGGATGAGGATTGTAAAAAAAGTACGTGCTTAGGTTCAGCCATTTGACTTGAAGTATACTCCGATAATCCCTGATCGATTAAACGGAATCGACAATAGCTCCAAAAGCAGTGCCATCGGTAAAATCATTCCAATGCCTAAAAGTAATCCAACCGATTTTTTTCGCTTCAATCTCAAGACCAAATTGTCTCGAAAGCCAAAAACACTAAGCAGGGTTTGGACCATTCCCATCAATCCGAGATGAATTGAAAACCTCCGATCTCTTCTTTTTGAAAATCCAATTTTCGCCATTTCGCTCAAAAGAACTTCCTCACTCCAATGTGTCAGATGCTTTGGAATATCCCAGTGCATCCAATGGTTGCCTGCAATTTTTGACTGCAATGAGTTCGCTCGCGGAACTTCGATGTACACCATTCCATCCTTTGCAAGATTTGAGCTCAATAGCTCATTAACTAGTTTGATTGGCTGAGGCAAGTGCTCCAAAACATGATTCAATGTGATTAAATCAAAAGGAGCCCCTTCAATTTCTCCCCCGGAATAAAAATCTGGATTGACTTTTACCTTATAATGATTTGTGGCAAAGTCTGCACGGGCTTTCGCCGTCTCTATTCCTATTCCATTCCATCCTTCTGCCTTGGCAACCCATAAAAATTGACCTTTTCCCGAGCCGAAGTCAAGCAAAGTAGAAGCTGTCGGTTCGATTTGCTTGGCTTTTGAGAGAATTTTGTGTGCCTCTGAAAAGATGATTCGCTCAAATATGGATCGCCGATTATCGACTACTTGATAGACCTCATCCTGGTATAATTCCTCGGCTTCTATCGAATTTGGAATATAAGTCCAGCCAACCTGACAATTCTGACAGGTGCAGATTTGAAAGGCTTTGAGGTTTTCAACTGGATTCGAATTACAAATCGGACAGGTAATTTGCCGCATGGACTAGTTTTGCAGATCCAGAATAATCTGGTGAAAAGCTTCAATAAATTTCTTTGACGAAAAATCCTCCGCACGCTGTAATCCTTTTTGGATCAAAAGCTCACGAAGCGTGTTTTCCCTGCTCAAAAGTATCATTTTTTCTGCCAAATCGCCCGAATTTCCAGTTTTACAAACCATTCCTGCACCTCCACTTACTTCTACCAAAGCGGGCTGATCAGAATGGATCACCGGTACTCCTGCCCGCATAGCCTCTACTATGGGAATTCCAAAGCCTTCATTGGCTGAAGGAAAAACATAGGCGAATGCCCCTTGGTACAGAGTATTAATTTCTAAGTCGCTGACATATCCCGGGAGGATTATTCGAGCTTCTAAACCTAGCTCTTCGACCAACTTCTTTACTTCGGGTAATGAATTTATTTGCGCGCTTTGCCCTGCGCCACCGGCAAGTATCAAGTTGAATTCAGAGTTGGTCTTCTTCAAAAATTCATCATAAGCCTTGACCAAAAGTGTCAGATTCTTTCGCTTATCAAAAGTCCCGATGTGCAGGAAATATTTTCCTTTTTTTAAATTGACTTGTTTCAAAAATCCTTTCGAGACTTTTTTATTCATCGACTTAGGCACTTGGTACACGACATCGATCTTATTTGGCAAAGCCAAATGCTTTGCTAATGACTTCTTGGAGTAATGGGTTGTGGTAATGATTCCGGTATTTTCTTTGACTCCCTTTTTGATCAAACTTAAAAAATACTTCCGCCACCAAACGGGATAGTTTTTTGGCATTTGCCAGAAGAAGGCGTCATGAAAAACAGTCAGCCGTTTACAAGGAAGCTTTGCAGCAGGAGAAACGAAATCCAGGCAAATCAATACATCCGGCTTATGCTTTTTGACCAAATCCGGTAGCTGAAATTCCTTCCATCGGAAGTACTCGAGATGGTAATTCAGCCGCTGAACTTTTGATTTGAGGGTTTTGAACGTGTCGTCAGCGGCTTGCTTCTCGGGATCATGGCTGAATATCCATTTTATATCAGGGTTTGGATATTTCTTCACGGCTTTGGCGAGCTCCACCATGTAGGTTTTGATTCCTGTGGTTGCGACGTTTAGGTATTGAAGATCGAGAAGTACTTTCAAAGGAATGAGTTTATTCAAAAATAACAGATCTAATGGGAAAAAGTTGATTATTGATCAAATCGATCCTTTAATCAATTTGACTATTAGTTATGTTGCACGTTCCGTTTGAAACCAAAACTTAATTTGGAATTGGATTTAATTCCCGCTCCCGATGGCCATCGGGATCATAGGGGGACAAGAGCCTGTCCCGAATATCGGGAGGGATTTAATAGAGCTAATTAGCATCAAATTGGCGATATGCAGGATTCCGGAGAGTCATATAAATCAATATGGGTATCCGCAATGATGGCAGTATCCTTATTTTCTTCACTTGTTGGGACCGAAGGGCGAAGACGGGAGACCGAAACGCCCAATTATTATTTATGCGCCAATTATATTCTTGCCTCTTCTGCCTACTGGCAAAGTAGCGGATAATCAAATAAATCAAAAAGACTTGTTAAAATACTCAGCATTCAGATCAAAAAGTTTACACGTTTTTATATTGGCGAATTATATCAAAGGGGAAATACGGGACCTACTCTGACTTAATAAAATCTTGGTTGGGATAATATGGAATTTGACAGCCTCCCCGTCCCGGTGTACATCGGGATTATTTGGCAGGAAATCTCAGCCTACACTCATTCTAAAATATATAATTACAAATCCATTTGGATAAAAAGGCAGGATTGAGCGTTAGAAGACACTTTTTAGCGAGATGCTGGGATGTAAGCCAGAAAATTACGCCTAGTAAAAGATTTGCCTACGCTCAACAGAAGTGCTTTCTAATTTCAATACTGAGGTTCTTCAATTCCCCATGCTTTCTTCTCATTCAGCTTCACAATAACCTCCAAATCATCTGCAAAAATACTAGTCATATTTCCCAATCTTGAAAGTAATTTGAACAGTAAGTAAGGAGGCTTAAGATCGTATTGCTTATAGTTGTATGGATTTACTTCTATTTCAAAATCGTGGGAAAGTAGGTTAAAGTATTTTTTTATTTCCTTGGCAGAATATTCTTTCCAATGATGTCCGTAAGTGACTTTTGAGAAAATATCATCCACTGTAATTCCAACTGATTTCAGTCGGATTGTATTTTTAAGCGCCCTCACATAACTCGGAAGTGCAAAAGCATTGGGAGTGGAAATATAGATCAGCCCACCAGGCTTCAAAATTTGATATATCTGCTTCCAAAACTGGATGGGATTAAAGGTGATATGCTCCAAAATCTCCGTAAATACGATCAGATCATATTTATCATGGATGTCATGAAAAGACCTAAGTCTTGAAATGTCATTTTCAATAATCGGGCTTAAACTGAATTTTTTTGCTCTTCCTTTTACAAAGTCAAGTTCCCAGAATTCTTCCACGTCCATGGCATCTACCTCAAACGATCGATTTGCCAATAGAATTGAAGTATGCAAATAATGGCTTCCTATTTCCAGAACCTTGATATTCTTTGAAGATTTTGGTGTCCTGTGAGCTAACGAGTCCAAAAACTGATCAAACCTTTTGAATCTGTTTTTATGAAATTCGAAATACTCCCTGTCTCTGGAACCTTCCTTCGAGCTCGTATTAATCTCGTTTTCAAGTATTTTAAAATTCTCCATTTTTACTTTTTTCTGAAATAGAAACAGGCTTGATCCCCAATATTTTTTGCGTTGTACTCAATAGCCAAATTTTCAAAGTTGATTAATTCGTCTTTATCAAACTCTTTCTGAATATCTGTATTGATAAATGCTTTACCTCTTTTATACAATTCAGTCCCCCAAAACTGGCTACCTAAGCTATCAAATGTGATGTTAAAGAGCTCAAAATCATAATTCTGAGCTAATACTTTCATGGAATTTGTGTTTGGTATGAACAGGTGCCGTGGCGCATCAAGCTGAAACCAATTTTCCCTTTCATCTTTCCAAACTTTGCCATCTGTAACTGGCACTCTTATAATTACTTCTGCCCTTGGATTTAATATTTCAACTAATTTGCTAAATACTTGGGCTGGACTTGGAATATGCTCAAAGGAATGGTGAAACATAACCAAATCATACTTTTCTTTTATGTCAAAAAAATCCATTTTTTTCAGAGAGAAACCATCGGAAATATCCTTAGAATCAATGAAGGGATCATAGCCGTGAAGTGACTTAAAACCACAATAGGAAAGTTCTGCCAGTAGCTGCCCATTACCACATCCTATATCTGCAATCCTACTATTCTCATCCACAGTCAAGTGAGACAGCCACTTGAAATAATCGGGTGGACTAATAGAAAATCCGCGTTTAAAAGCTATGAACCTCAGCTTTTTCAAGAATTTGAATAACAAGTTGCTTTTATTGTAGCCTCTAAAAGCGTAATAGTCAGTAGGATAATATTTACTTAAATCTTTTGGAATGTCATTTAAAAATAGGCCCTTACATGAATTACATTCCTTATACTCAAATGAATCATTTAACCCATACATCCTTTCTTTTGCTGGGATAACTTCAAATTCAGTATTTCCACAAACCTCACATTTTATCATTTATTTATTTTATCAACTGGCAATTGGAAATGTTTTGTTGGACCGCAAAAGTATAATTTAAACTACATCAAAGACAGGCTTGGTTCGACTAGTACAAACCAATTTGCTATAGGCATTGACCGAATAGCCAATCATCCACCAAGTGATCCAAGACACATAAGTATAGATCTCTACATTGGCTGTGAACAAGGGCAATAATAAACCCACTTTGGTTACTGCCCCAACAAATGCGATTCTGGCAACGGAGAGATTTTCGGATCGATAAAAAACCCGAAGGCTCAATATTATCCCAGTTGCCAGTGTCCCAATGTATAGCAACATCCCGATCCATCCCAGTTGCACTCCATAAATTAAAAATTGATTTTCTCCGCCTACACGTAGCTCATCCGCGACGCTTCCAAAATTTCCGCTCATTGCCAGACCTATTCCAAGCGGATTGGCTACCATAGAATTCAAGGCCAGCAACCACTCTACGACGTGTCCAATACTGGAGGTGTTTTCGAAAGTCAAGGTATCCAGTACGAAAAAGTAAAAGTCCTCCGAAGCAAAGAATACGATATAAATCCCAAAAGCAAGCAATGCTAAAAATCCACCGGCAATCAATTTGTAAAGTCCAAAAACCAATGCTACAAAAAAGATCATGACAAAGAATGCTACAAATGCTGCTCTTGAAGCAGAAAAAAACAAACTCCCCAAAGAGGCCAGCATGATCAATAAGTAAAACCAGTTTTGTTCTTTCTTGGTGGTCAAAAACCAAATTAATCCAGCCGCAAAACCCATCAAGACTGAACTGGCCATCTCCAATGGATCTGAGAAAAAACCTGCCAATCGCTTGGTTACCGCTTGTGTTTCAAAAGTCCACGTTAATCCGAAATTTCCTGTAGGGTCAATGTCATTAATGGCTTGATTGTAAAGCGTATATCCAGAAAATTGCTGAATATGGGCGTTGAGGACGAAGCTTTCGATCAAGTTTACCACAAAAGCTCCAATTGCGATGATGAAAATAATTCCAAAAACTCGCTTAATCTCCAAGTCTGAAAAACGGGTATTTCTACCCAGAAAGTAAACAAAGCCTGGGATCAATATGCTTTTGTAATACAGTGCCTTATTTACAAATGAAGCCTGCCCAATCGGGAGGAGCAAATACAAAAATCCCAATCCTAAAAAACCAAGCATAAGCCAATCAGTAGTTTGCAGCCGTAAAGGATAATCGAAAATTTTTCGATGATAAAAAATAAAAACCAAGACGGCAATCAGCACTATCATTTCCTTTAAAGTCTGAAAAATAGCAACGATCAGTGGTGAAGTTGTCGCCAAATAAATGACGCTGAGACTCGTAATGTAAAATGGCAGAAAAGCGGCGAGAAAGTAGATGGAATAGGTCCATTTTCCTTTGAAAATCATTTCCTTCACGGTCCAGATAAACCCTGCACCAACAGTAATTGTGATCAGAAGAAAGAAAATTGGTGCCATTTTTACGGGGATTGAAGTGGCTGAGTGATTCCATCTCGGATTCCTCTGACTACTGATTTTAATTTCTTAAATCTTCCCCGAATCGCAAAATATCCCATCCAAAAGCCAAATCGGACCAAATGATATCCAAAAGCTAATGGCTTATTGAGCGTGCCTAGAGCGCTTCGAATTAAAAAAAACTGGTTCCGCACGTGGTAATAAAACAC
>JBBQDY010000104.1:0-9227 GCA_038320155.1 Cytophagales bacterium | reverse complement strand
GCTTAAGGATACCCATGCAAGCGAAAGCTATAATCCAGAAACGTTCTACCTTAAGTCCCTACGAGCGATTAAGCAAAACTTCCCTGAATTATGCTTGATGTCAGATGTGGCGATGGATCCTTACAGTAGCGATGGTCATGATGGCTTGGTGAAAAATGGTAAAATTCTCAACGATGAAACTTTAGAAATTTTAGGCAGAATGTCTTTGGCGCAGGCAGATGCAGGCGTTGATATCCTCGGCCCTTCTGACATGATGGACGGCCGGGTTGGATTTATCCGGGAGCTCCTTGATGAAAATGGATATACTGACACCTCAATTATGTCCTATACTGCCAAATATGCAAGTGCCTTTTATGGCCCATTTCGGGATGCTTTAGATTCTGCTCCAAAATTTGGGGATAAAAAGACCTATCAGATGAATCCAGCAAATATCAGGGAGGCGCTAATCGAAGCTGATTTGGATGCGGAGGAGGGAGCTGACTTTTTGATGGTAAAGCCAGCTTTGGCCTATTTAGACATCATCAAGCTTTTAAATGAGAATTATTCCCTTCCAATAGCTGCTTATAATGTGTCAGGGGAATACAGCATGATCAAAGCAGCAGGAGAAAGAGGTTGGATAGATCCTGAGCGAGCAATGATGGAATCGCTAATCAGTATCAAACGAGCTGGGGCGAAAGTGATTCTTACCTATTTTGCAAAGGAATATGCTATGCTGAAAGGCTAATTGACCATTTGGTTGGAATTTTAATTACAAGACTGGATTTATCCAGTCTTTTTTTGTTTGGGGGTGTCGTATTTAACCTGACTTCTGGAAATTTTCGATTTATTTTTCAATTAGGGTGTAAAATATACAAAAGCATGAAAATTTATATTTTTCGCAATATTCAATAAATAGTTTTAAATATTGAAAATTTTGCGTTTACGAAATAAAATTCTTTAAAAAATGATTTGACTTATTGAAGCCGCCATATCTAACTTCTCGGAATCGATTTCAAAGAATATTATAGATGAAATCAGAATTTTATTTGCTTTTTATGTAAGATTAAAAAGCGCCCACTTTTTGCCATAAAATTGATAAAAATGAAATATATGGTTTAAAAAATTCATCAAATTGCCTATAAAATTGTTATTGCTTCAAAAAGTGATTTGTTTTGTTATCAAAAATATAATTACATTCGATTATAGCTTCTGCTATCAAACCTATAATAAATTCTGAAAATGTTTAAAATTTAACTTAAGACCTATGAAGTATTTTGTACCCTTATTTGCGCAAGATGTAGGCGCAACAGCAGATTTATCTGCAGAAATAGCTCAAGGGCTATTTACCACCAACAATGTGTGGATGATGTTATCTACTGCTCTAGTATTTATCATGCACCTTGGATTTGCCGGAGTGGAAACCGGATTTGGCCAAGCAAAAAACACAGTCAACATCCTTTTTAAAAACACCATCACTCCAATCTTGGGAATAATGACCTATGCCATTGTAGGTTTTTTCCTGATGTATCCAGGTTTTGATACACCCGGATGGTTCGGATTTGATTTGTCTGGTTGGAAGATGTTTTGGTTTTCTCCAGCTGATGCCGATGTGACAGTAGGTTATGCTGATGGTGGTTACACCTATTGGACGGACTTTCTGTTTCAAGGAATGTTTGCAGCTACCGCAGCGACGATCGTATCAGGTGCCATTGCCGAACGGGTCAAAATATCAGCCTATTTGATATTTACTTTGTTTTTTGTGGGGTTAGTATATCCGCTAATCGGTAGTTGGAAATGGGGCGGAGGTGCCCTTGATGATATGGGCTTCTATGATTTCGCTGGAAGTACATTGGTCCATTCCGTTGGCGGATGGGGAGCATTAGCAGGCGTGATTTTGGTAGGGCCAAGAATCGGGAAATATGTAAATGGGAAAACCGTAGATAAGCCTGGCGCGAGTGTTCCCTTGGCTGTGATAGGAGTATTTATGCTTTGGTTAGGCTGGTTTGGTTTCAATGGAGGCTCGGTGCTCTCAGCAGACCCAGCTTTGGTTTCCTATGTATTGGTTACGACCTCGCTTGGCGCTTGTGCTGGTGGGCTGGGTGGATTCCTTGCTGGAAATATTGTTTTCAAACGACTTGACCTAGCCATGATGCTGAATGGTATTTTGGCTGGACTAGTCGGGATTACTGCGGGTGCGGATGTCATTGCTCCTGGCTCTGCGATAATTATTGGATTGGTGGCCGGGGTATTGGTTGTTTATTCTGCTGTTCTATTGGACAGATTCAAACTCGATGATGTGGTTGGTGCCGTTTCAGTGCATTTGACTTGTGGAGTTTGGGGTACACTTGCCGTTGGAATTTTTTCAAATAATCCAGAACATACCTTTCTAACCCAACTCAAAGGCGTTGCGATTTGCGGAGTTATGGCCTTTTCTTGTGCTTTCCTGATCTTCTTTATATTGAAAAAGACAATGGGCATTCGAGTGTCTGAAGTACATGAGAAAAGCGGTCTAGATTCTCATGAGCATGGAATCAGAGGCTATACTATAGTTTATGACGAATAGTCGTCCCAAAAAATAAAGAACCCCTCCGGCGAAAAAAATACCACTCTCTTTCATCCGGATGGGGTCCTGCTAGTCAACTCTAACATTCACTAACATTCAAAATTAACATGAAAAAATTTATTCTATTCTCATTTCTAGCTGTTCTCGGCTTCTCACAAGAAATTTATGCACAGGAAGAGGTCCTCACCGTTGAGGTAATCGAGGAGGAAGAGCCTTCCAAATTAACGCTTTCAGGTTCTGTAGATGCCTATTTCAGATCTAATTTTAATGCGCCAAATAGGGGCGAGTTTTCTCAAGCACCAGCTTCTTCATTTGGCAACTTGCCGGGTTTTTCTTTAGGTATGGCAAATGTTATTGCTACCTACGAAGGCAAGAAAGTTGGAGCAGTAGCTGATTTGGTCTTTGGTCCAAGAGGTGAAGATGCAGTTTTTGGATCTCCGCTTTACGCAGGTGGATTAGCTGGTAGTTCCCAGATTGTCAATCAGCTTTATGTCTACTGGAATGTGACCGATGCGGTTACCCTTACCTTTGGAAATTTCAATACCTTCCTTGGATATGAAGTGATTTCTCCGACGGCTAATTTCAATTACTCCACTTCATACATGTTCTCTTATGGTCCATTTTCTCATACGGGTTTGAAAGCAGACTTTGCACTGTCAGACAAATGGTCACTTATGGCAGCTGTGATGAATCCAACGGATATGACCGAATTTAATGCCTCAGGCACCTATACCTTAGGTGCTCAGCTTGGTTATTCCACGGATGCAGGAAGTACATATTTGAACTTAGTCTATGGAGATCAAGATGGGAAATTGACCAATGATGGGAGCCTAATCGGTAGCCAGACTTCGGTAGGAAAAACATTCCAAATTGATTTGACCACAGGTTTTAATGTTTCTGATGCCGTATTTGTCGGTGTAAACACCACTTACAATACAACTTCCTCTGGTGAGATTTTTACCGGTTCTGATGTTCAAGATGTTGATGGAGATGGTTCTGGATTTTATGGCTTCGCTGGATATCTACAGGCTACCACTTCTGAAAAGTTTGCGATCGGTCTTAGAGGAGAATACTTCAGTGTTTTCAACGGCGGGTTGGAAGGAGTGGTCGGCGTAAATGGTGACGGTGATGGAAATGTATTTGCCATGACGCTATCCGGAAATGCTAAAATCTCTAAAAACCTAACACTGATTCCTGAGCTTCGATTGGATTCAATGGGGCAGGAATTTTTTGTGAATAGAGATTTGAATCCAAGTAAATCTTTGGCTTCATTCTTAATCGCAGCTGTATTTGCGTTCTAATATTTTATAGGGTCTATTATAAATTAATCCGAGGTGATATTCGCCTCGGATTTTTTGTTTTAAGATCTGATTTCAATTTTTTGGTTTTATTTTAATCCTGATCCCTTAGAATCAACTCAATTCTAAGATAGAGCTAGCTGGTTAAGAAACCATTTTTAGCGAAATTGATATTTTTAAAACAAATTAAATTTCCCGAAAGCTTAAAAAACATTTAAAAAATTCTGCCCTGAGGCAACATTTTTTCTTTTCCGTAGTATACTTTTGTACAACCCAAATATACCGCCATGAAAAGATCAGTTCTAATTCTGGTTGCTTTCCTTATATCCTCAACCGTTTTTTCACAGGATATTTTAAAAGGCCCAGCTGCAAAAAACGCAAAGCCTGGAAAGACCAGTTCCAGCAATTTCAGTATTGTGTTTGATAATACTCCGACGCTTACAAAAGGTCCGGATGCAAAAAACTTTAAAGTTTGGAACAAAGAGAGTTCAGCGGTGGTGATCAGAACTCGGAAATTCATTGACAACCCAAAAGGTTTGCAGGCAAAAAACAGAAAGGTTTGGGAGGAATCCGAAACCAATCAAGTGGATTCTAAAGCATCTTATGAATTGCCAAAGTCAATGCGAAAGCGAAAAATTTGGTGGCATTGAAAAAATTAAGGCTCGGAAAAATCTCCGAGCCTTTTTTTATAGTTCCTGCTCTCGCTCCAGCATCAGAATACTGTTTTGAGACACGATGTAATATTTTTCTCCTTCATACATCACCTCATGAGCTCCGGAAAGTAAGAAAATCGCTAAGTCTCCCTCTTTTGCTTGAAGTGGGACATATTTGACTTTTTCTTCGGTTTCCATCCAAGGTTCTTGATCTTCAGTAGCCATAGGAATCGGATAGCCTGGACCAGCCTTGATGATATAGCCTTGCTGTACTTTTTCCTTCTCCTGAACTCCAGGAGGAAGGTAAAGTCCTGACCCTATCTTATCGTTTGGTTTTTTCAAACGGATTAAGACCCGGTCACCTACAATGATGAGTTTTCTTAATTTATTTTGAGCGGTCAATTGCATGTGGGGTTATTTTCTTTGTCCAACAAACAAGAGCCAAGAATCTCGATTCTTTGACCTCGATTCTTGGCTCGTGAAATAAGAACGGCACCTGTTTTCATTCAGGTGCCGTCTATTTTTAGTTAAGCTTAACTTACTTTTTGTCTTCGCTTACTTCTTCGTAATCTACATCTGATACTCCGTCACCAGTCGTGCCTTCGTTAGCTTCTGATCCAGGACCAGGTCCAGCTTGAGCACCTTCGGCACCAGCAGAATTATACATTTCAGATGAAGCAGCTTCCCAAGCTTTGTTCAAACCATCCATTGCAGCATCGATACCTTCGATATTTTGTGTTTGATGTGCCGCTTTCAAGGTCGCAAGTGCAGACTCGATTCCTGATTTGTTTCCTTCGGAAAGTTTATCCCCGTATTCTTTCAACTGCTTTTCAGTTTGGAATACTAAACTATCTGCTTGATTTAGCTTGTCAATTTTTTCTCTTTCGACCTTATCAGTTGCGGCGTTTGCCTCTGCTTCAGCCTTCATTCGGTCGATTTCTTCCTTAGAAAGACCTGAAGATTCAATCTTGATTTTCTGCTCTTTTCCAGTTCCTTTATCTTTTGCAGATACATTGAGGATACCGTTGGCATCAATATCAAAAGTCACTTCAATCTGCGGTACACCACGCTGAGAAGGTGGAATGTCAGAAAGTTGGAATCTACCGATGGCTCTGTTGTCCTTAGCCATAGATCGCTCTCCCTGAAGTACGTTAATGTCTACCGCCGGCTGATTGTCAGCTGCAGTGGAAAATACCTCTGACTTTTTCGTTGGGATAGTAGTGTTGGACTCGATCAGTTTGGTGAATACACCGCCCATAGTTTCGATTCCCAGAGAAAGAGGAGTCACATCCAAAAGAAGGACATCTTTCACTTCGCCTGTCAGTACACCACCTTGGATTGCAGCACCGATGGCCACTACTTCGTCAGGATTTACACCTTTAGAAGGCTTCTTGCCAAAGAACTTCTCTACTTCTTCCTGAATTTTAGGGATTCGAGTAGAACCACCTACCAAGATTATTTCGTCAATTTCTGAAGGATCCATCCCAGCATCTTTCAACGCTTTCTTGCAAGGCTCCATTGATCTTCTGACCAAATCTTCGGTGAGTTGCTCAAACTTGGCTCTGCTCAAGGTTCTCACCAAGTGCTTAGGACCAGTCTGGGTAGCAGTAATGTAAGGCAAGTTGATTTCTGTAGATGCTGAACTTGAAAGCTCAATCTTAGCTTTTTCAGAAGCTTCTTTCAGTCTCTGAAGTGCCATTGGATCTAGTCTCAAATCGATTTGCTCTTCAGACTTGAATTCTTCAGCAAGCCAGTTCATCACCTTTTGATCGAAGTCATCACCACCTAAGTGTACATCACCGTTGGTTGATTTCACTTCGAATACGCCATCACCAAGCTCAAGTACTGAGATATCGAATGTACCACCACCAAGGTCATACACTGCGATTTTCATATCCTGATTTTTCTTGTCCATACCGTAAGCCAATGCTGCTGCAGTAGGCTCGTTGATGATTCGCTTTACTTCAAGACCTGCAATCTGTCCAGCTTCTTTAGTCGCTTGACGTTCTGCATCATTGAAATATGCCGGTACGGTAATTACTGCTTCTGTAACAGTCTGGCCAAGGAAATCCTCTGCGGTGCTCTTCATTTTCTGAAGGATCATTGCTGAAAGTTCCTGCGGCGTATAGGATCGGTCTCCGATTTTTATCGCGACCGTATCATTTGGTCCTTTTTCTACTTTATAAGAAGCGTGCTTTTTCTCTTCGGTGATTTCCGAAAATTTCTTACCCATGAATCGCTTCACGGATGAAATGGTGTTTTGAGGATTGGTGATTGCCTGTCTTTTGGCAGGATCACCTACTTTACGTTCGCCATTTCCGTTGTCAAGAAACGCCACAATTGATGGGGTGGTTCTTCTGCCTTCACTGTTTTGAATGACTACTGGTTCGTTACCCTCCATAACAGCTACGCAGGAGTTGGTAGTACCCAAGTCAATGCCGATAATTTTTCCCATGATTATAACTGATTTTTAGTTTCTGATTTAATACAAGTCCCCTTCTTCAAGGCATGTGCCATCCAAGATTCAGCGGGGTTTTGTGTCAGATTGGCAGAAAACTTGCCAATATTTTTTCAGTTTTCTTCCGGAAATGTCAAGAAACGGTTGGCAGACTTATACAACTGGCAGTTTTTTAAAGTTTTCAGATGCACTTGCAACTTTTGAGTGCAGCCTTGCATCTTATGGATTATGAGGAAGCTTTTTTACAGTAGGAATCAAAAGGAGTTTCGGCGCTGGGCTTTGGTGGTTTGCTTGGGTTTACTTTTTATAAGAATTGATTGGAAGGATTATTTGATCGCTCCGCTTTGGGGTCATGCGGAATCGCTGGGGAAAGCAGTCGCTAATTTCTTTGAGTATTAAGTGAAATTCCGATTTGCAGGACTTATTTTTGGCCAATGAATGCATCGCTTCAAGTCCAGGATATTTTTATCTACCCCATCAAGTCATTGAAAGGTATTCGGTTGGAATCGGCTAAAGTTCTCCAACGTGGTTTCCAATACGACCGAAGATGGATGCTGGTCGATCGATCAGGATTATTTATTACTCAGCGGATTCATCACCAGATGGCATTGATCCAAGTCGAAATGCAGGATAATCACCTTTTGGTATCAAGTGAAATAAATCAGGCTAATCCTATTCAAATCCCATTTGACCTTATTTTAGAAAGCCAAATTGAGGTGGAAATTTGGGATGATCGCGTGATGGCCAATTTGGTTGATCCTTCATTTGATCAATGGTTTTCGGAAATTTTAGGAATAGACTGTCGGTTGGTTCGCATGCCGGAATCTACTCAGCGAAAAGTCAGTCCCCACTATGCGGTCAATGGTGAATCTGTAAGCTTTGCCGACAGCATGCCCTATTTGATTATTGGACAAGAGTCTCTGAATCATTTGAATTCAAAGTTAGCTGAACCAGTTCCCATGAATCGCTTTCGACCCAACATTGTTTTTTCAGGAGGAGAAAGCTTTGTAGAGGACACTTGGAAAAATATCAAAATCGGCGACGTGGACTTCTGTGTGGCCAAACCCTGTGCTCGTTGCGTGTTGATTACCGTCGATCAGGCAACTGGGACTAAAAGTAAAGAACCTTTGAAGACCCTTGCGGGTTATCGAACCTTAAATAACAAAGTGTATTTTGGCCAAAATGCGCTAGCACTTCAAGAAGGAATCCTCCACATAGGGGATTCAATCCAAATAACATGATCAGCAAGAGATATTACCGACTCATCGCCCTTTGGGTATTGGCAGAGACTTTCCTTGGTGGATTGCTGCACGCATTCCGAATTCCGCTTGCCGGCGTATTCATTGCCTGTTTTTCGGCATTATTTATTTCATTGATCTATACGACCACCGGAAGCTCGAAGAAAGTGATACATGCTACGATTATAGTTTTGGTATTTAAGATGCTGCTCAGCCCTCATGCACCATTGGGAGCATTTTTATCGGTGGCTTTACAGGGTTCTTTTGGAGCATTTATTCTGGCTTTGATTCCCTCCCAAAAAGCCGGTCGAATGCTCGTCACTGTCTTTGCCTATATGCAATCTGCCACAATGAAGCTGATGAGCTTAACCATTATTTTTGGAATGGGTTTCTGGGATGCACTGGATGAGTTTATGCTTTCCATTGTGGATTATTTCCCATTTTTAGCAACAATTCTAAGCGCAAAAAATCTAGTGTTAAGCTACCTCGGGATCTATCTGGTGACAGGGATTATAGCAGGTTGGATGATCGGAAAAGTCGCACTGACCGCTAAGCGTAATCCGCTGGTCTTAGAGGAAGAACCTGATACCAATACCCAAAAGAAAAAAAGAAAAATAAATTTTGAGTGGGCGTTGATCGTCGTTTTGGCAGTGATTTATTTTATCCCATTTATTCCTGCTTCATTTAGAGAAATGAGTTTGAGGGCCGCAATAATACTTACCGCTTGGACTTTGATTTTAGGGCCTCTGGTGAAAAAAGCCCTTTTTGCTTTTCTGGGAAATAGAAAATCCGGTCTGCTACGAGAAATCAATTTGATCGAGGGAATCCTTCCCGAAATGCGTAAGAATCTTAAGATCTCCTGGAGAGCTGCTTCAGGTCAAAAAGCCTTTCAACGAATTCCCTTTTTTGTGAAAACATGGATGCAGATCAGTCTTTAAGAATCATTCTTCTCACCGGTGAAAAAAGGGCCGGAAAGACGACTTGGCTTCAAGAACATAAATCAAATTCGGCAGGTTTTCTAAGTCCGATAATTCATGA
>JBBQDY010000103.1:0-9270 GCA_038320155.1 Cytophagales bacterium | reverse complement strand
ATCCAAGATATATTTCAAGATTTCCTTAGGCGGCATAGAGTTGAATTTTAGTCTTTTCAAGCTCTGCTTTGAAAACAGGATTCTTAACCATTCGATAGGAAATCAGATCAATCTCCTTAGAAAATAAATTTTCGAGGGAGTTTTTTAATTCAAAAAATGCCACCCCATGCTCTAAGGGTGATAACTTGTCTAAAAATAAGACCGCAAAATCCAAGTCACTTTCTATTTTATCTTGACCTTTAGCACCAGAACCGAATAAGAACAATTGTGAAACATAATTCTTTTCACAAATTATCTTAAGCTTTTCTTCATTTAGTTTGACTACACTATTCATGAATTAAATATAACAAATTGCATCGGGTTAACTTAATGTAAAATAGAGTTGATTTGATCCATAGACACTTTCCAAGCCTCTTAGAACCAGAGCTTCTCTAAAAAGAAAATTCGTTCGCAAGTCACGAACGGCTTCAGGGTCTTTTCAAATTTTATTTTTAATCTTCGAAAGTGCATTAGACAAATCATTCTTCAAATCCTCGGCATCCTCGACTCCAACACTCAATCGAATCAATGAATCAACTATTCCAACTTTCTCACGCTCCGCTTTAGGAATACTCGCATGTGTCATAGTCGCAGGATGTCCGCAAAGCGACTCTACACCACCAAGGGATTCTGCCAAAGCAAAAATGGAAAATCCTTCCATCACTTTTTTTGCATCTTCGAGTCTGTTCCCCTTCAAAGAAAATGAAATCATCCCTCCAAAATCTCGCATTTGGCTCTTAGCCACCTCGTGATTAGGATGATCTTCAAATCCCGGCCAATACACCTTCTGAACTTTTGGATGATTTTTAAGGAAAGCTGCAATCGTCTTTCCGTTCTGAGAATGACGCTCCATACGAAGGTGTAGAGTCTTAATTCCTCGGAGCACCAAGAAACAATCCTGTGGCCCTGGAGTAGCTCCGCAGGCATTCTGAATAAATGTCAATCGGGAAGCGAGCTCATCATCATTGACGACCAAAGCACCCATCACAACATCGGAATGTCCTCCAAGATACTTAGTCACTGAATGCATAACGATATCCGCTCCGAAATCCAGTGGATTCTGCAAATATGGAGAGGCAAACGTATTGTCAACAGCTAAGATCAAGTGATGTGCTTTGCTCACTTTAGCCATAGCTTTCAGATCAATGATATTCATCATCGGATTGGTCGGAGTTTCTACCCAAATCATCTTGGTGTTCGAATTGATCTTCGCCTCAAGTTCTTTGGTATCATTCATCGATACAAAGTGGAATTTGATGCCATAGCGCTCAAAAACTTTTGTAAAAAGTCGATAGGTACCACCATAAAGATCATTGGTACTGATAATCTCATCTCCCGGATTGAAGAGCTTTACCACTGCATCGATCGCGCCCAATCCAGAGGAAAAACAAATGCCATGTTTTCCATTTTCCAAAGCTGCCAGGTTTTGCTGTAGAGCTGTTCGAGTAGGATTATGTGTTCTCGCATATTCGTACCCATTGTGTTCGCCAAGAGCATGCTGCACGTAAGTCGAAGTCTGATAAATCGGAGTCATGATCGCTCCGGTAGTTGGATCAGGTTCTATACCTGCATGGATAGCTTTCGTGCCAAATTTCATTATAAATGGGTTTCTGTTGTTTAATTATACTTTAGAATTCACATAATATGGAGTAATCAAGCGAATCCTCCTATACTTACACTTGAAACGTATGTTGAGTTCAAGGATTTCAAAGATGACAAAAAAGGGTAGTGTTTTCAAAGTTATCCAAACCTACTTGGGAAAGCGGCCGATTAGCATTATCGCTTGGCTCTGGGTGAGTTTGATGCCAATTTTGGGATCGACAGTTTTAGTTTTGAATTATGATACGATCAGCATCTGGAAATTGGATTCAGTTCTGGATTACACGATTTATACCCTCATGGCTGCTTTACTGATGGGTTTTGCGCTTCTTCCAACCACACTAACTGCCTTGGCTTCGGGCTTTTTTCTCGGTTGGATCGGATTGCCATTTTTGATTTTGGCCTATTCTGCTGCCTCGGTGATCGGCTATTTTTTAGGTCTGCAAAGTAATACAGGACTTCTCGAAGTGCTTTATTCCAAAAACCCAAAACTAAAATCAGAGCTCGAATCACGAAAGGAAAAAGAAGGCTCCTTGGTGTTTTTTGTACGGATTAGCCCAGTTATTCCTTTTGCCATTTCCAGTTTTATTTTCGCTTCGATGCAGATTTCGCTTCGCAAAGTTTTGATCTATGGTATTCCCGGAATGCTGCCAAGGACACTAATCTCATTTGGCACAGGAGTCCTAGCCAGTTCATTTTTACTTGCGCAAAAGTCAATGAGTTCCCCACTGCAATGGGGTATCGGTGCGGTTTTATTGATTTTTGGAGTATTGGGAATTTACAAATACTGGAAAAAGTAACAAGACTTCATTAAGAAGCTTAATTTCTTCTTAACGTAATAGATACATCTTTCCATAGCCTTTTTTGAAAGCTTTATCACCGGCAGTTGGTCGATGTTCCATGAATTGGCCATTTTTCCTGATCAAAACCCGATAGATATAGACCCCATTTGCCAGTTGATCACCAAACTCATCTCTACCATCCCATGCATATTCGGTTAGGTTATTTCCGATTCGGATCGGACCGAGTTCATTTTGCAAGATCTCCCGCACCACCTTTCCGGTTACAGTCATGATTTGAATCTTGATTTCATCCGGCACTTCCATTCCGGTCACTGTAAACACAAAGCGAACGCTAGTGCTGAATGGATTTGGATAAGGATAGAAATTCGTGATTTGGGATTCATTGATGACCTCAAATTTGATTTCGTAGGGTTCCAGCGAGTCCTCATTGGTAACTCGAAGCGTGTACATCCCATCTTCCAACGGTCCCGGAATAAGGGAAACTTTGAAGTCACTTTCTTCAGAAGCCGGAGTCCATGTTAAATTTGGATTGGAGAAATTGATGCGCGCAAATTGGCAACTCTCACAATTTTGCTTCAGAAAGAGCTCCATACCAAGCGTATCTTTTTTGTAAAGCAGCGTTTGGTCGTTTTTCAACAGTGCAGTGATCATCACATTTGGTGATACAATATCGCCATCCATAATGTAGATCCCGTCAAAATTCACATCCAACAAGGAAGTAGAATTATCTCCTTCCACCAAGAAATAGGATCCCAAATCAACCTGATTGTTTCGGAAAGTTTGTTCTTGCTGGATTCTTGGATTCGCAAATACGGTCAGCTGATTTTCGCCAGCTTTTCCTATCGAATTGAATTCTATCGTAAAGTCAAAGGCCTCGCCTGCTTTTAAACTCGGAAACTTCTTCGTAAAGTTCTCCACCTTTTTACTGCCTAAATTAGCAAAGGTCCAGTTCACCTGAATAGAATCTAGGAAGTTGTAGCGGGACACATTCTTAAATTGAAGTTCCAATCTTCCATTTTCACCCTCTCTCAGATTTACCTGATCACGGGCTGACTTCAGAATCAATGCACCTTCGGGCACTCCGGTGTAGTTCACCTGCCATTTATCCAACTGGGCCGGAGCGGTAGAATTCACATCAGCCATGTCGTATTTCAGACGGAGGTATGGATAAGCATTTGCGTCAATAAAGGAAAGATCAATTTCCGAATCTCGGACAGAAGGAATAAGTGTCACCTCTTCCCCATTTTCTTTCACACCCAGAATATCAAAGCCAGTCAACTCCTCATTGATCCAATCCCGTGCATTTACCTGCTGGAAGAATCGCTCCCAATTCGAAGCAGGTCCGACTAGCGGCGTGATAATCGTCCCTGACGTAAAATATCCGACTAAATCTGTATCAAAAGAAAGCGTCTGCTTATTTGCTGGCACCTCCACATTCTTATTTCCAACGATCTCAATCGCTTCGCCGGAGCGCATGCCCTTTCTGCCATAAAGGATATAAGGATCCCCATTTTTCAAGGAGCGAAGTGTTGTCTCATTAGCGCCAAGTTCTTTTAGCCTATTGATCGCAATATCTGGCCAAGCTTCGAAATTCACATTCCCGACCGAGAAAATAACTACATAATCTCCGGGCTTGACATTTTTCACATAGTCCAACAAAATGGTTTGACCCGGAGTCGTGATCCAGGCATTTTGGATGCTTTGAATCATTTGAGGCACTCGCCCACAAGCCCTCGAATCCAAAATATCAAAACCTGGAATCGGAATAGCCAAATAGGGCATCAGTGTCTTCTGATCAAAAGCGACCAATCCTAAAGAGCCATTTGGGCAGAGTCGGCTATTGGCATTGTTCACATTATCCAGAATCTGAGGAATCTGATTTAAATAAAACTGAGTGTTCCGGAAGGAAAGCGTATCCACTGCAGCTCCTACTGTAAATACTTCAAAGCCCAACTTTTGCTCTAAGTAATTCCAAGATTTTTCCCCTTCGTTATAGGTCAAATTTGTCAGTTGACTTTTCTCCAACTGAGGTACAGTCCGTTGAGTCCAGCCATTTGGTCCTTCGGGAATATAGGAGAAGGAAGAATTAGTCCAGGCATCTGTTTCACCGGGATTAACATCTTGGAATCTAGATCTCCAATAAAATGTCAAACTATCCGTGGTTGATGGAAGGGTGACAGGCCATTCGGCTAAACCTCTTGTGGTAATTCTGATTTCCTTTCGGAAAGGAGAAGTATAGCTAGCAGCACTATCCAACTGAAGAATCAAGGTGCGCTCAGTTGTGGTTCGAACAGGCGTCTGCGCAGTCAAGGTAAGAGTTGATGATGAGGTGATCCCAAAATCCACCGGACTCAAATTAATCGGTCCACTGAGCGGAATAAACTTCGAATAGGTGATCGAATTATTCGCAAAAGTTAACTCATCCACGTTTTTGGCAGAATTAACCTCAATAAAAAAAAGATTTTCACCGGCCGATGCTAATCCTGTATTTGGGATAGAAAAAACAATGGTATCCGAACGAGAAATCGATGGGATTTTTACCACTGGAAATGGAATGGAAGTCCCATTGGAAAGCTGTCTGCCAATTTTAAAATCAATCGAATCTTGATCTACCCGCCCGATATTTCGAATGACAAAACTCAATTTCAAACTATCTAAAAGCACCGTGAGCGGATCATTATCATCAAAACTAGTCACTGAAACCTCCTCCACATTCAGGCTATAATCCGCCTTATTTGCTGGGAACATTCGAATCCCCGGATCTCCAAAGTTGATCATCTGTTCCATATGAGACACACTTAACGGCGCCAAACCATAGCGTTGAATATAGTTTTTCTCTGCCTCCATTTTAACTTCGCCGAGTGTACGATAGATCAATGAGCTATCTGCAAATGCGGATTGATAAAAGGAATCAGAATACCTCCTCAAGTACACATCCACTCCGATCGAAGAATTAGCCAAGACGGAGACTGCGCCTTTTTGAGGAGTAATCACCCAATCTTCACTTTGAGTATAAGCGGATCCGAATGCACTTCCATAGTCACAGCCATTGAAAAGCATGACTGGATACTTCCCTCGATTCTGATAATTCAACGTAGGATCCGAGGCGAATCCGATCTCAATATCAATAATGGTCGGAGCTCCATGCCCAAAAAAAGTCAACAAAGATTTTCCTTCATTCAGATCACCGGTGATATCAATCACCTCGACCGAGGAGTTGGATCGCTTTCGGTAAGTCTTTACGTTTCCACCTAAATATGGTCCCTCCGCTATGCTTTTAAAGCCATTCAACCATGCAAAGTAACGCTCCAGTTCAAACTCAGAAAGTCCGCCACTTAGGTGAATCAATTCTTTTTGCCAAGGTTCGGAGATAGCTAGCTGATCTTTTTCGATCGCTTTGTCAAGGTAATCGGCTAGCTGCTGGGAATTTCGGGCAGGAATTCTTCCAATGGCAATAGCCGGAGAGTTGGGATATTCCGGATCCAAATCCAAACCATACATATTATCGGAGAATGGGTAGCCCCCCGGTGGAATCAGATCTTGGAAATTAAATGCAGCTTGATTGTTTCTATAAAAATAAGTCACCCCGCCAAGTCTACCTGTAGCATAAATTGCCAAAGATCTACCAGAAAGCAGGAGGTGTGTAGGCTTATGAACTGGGTAATAGGCTTTGAGAAATTCAAAAATTCCCAAAGGAGATTTTTCACCAAAAGCAAACTGGTTGTACAAGTCCTCCACGCGAACTACCAGCGTATCAAATCCCCCGCCGATCGGAGATGCTCGATGATTTGCATAGCTTTTTATCGGATTAGGATATTGATTTGATGGTTTTTCCAACGCTCGATGACTCACGATGATGTAATTCGCTGGCTGAGCAAGCAAATTTCGAAACCGTAGAGACTCCATTTTGAGAACCGGAGTCACTTTTTCTTCACGTTGAATCCAAATCCTACTCGTATCGGAAGCTGCTGCAGCTCGGAATGCCAGCGATTGGTTTCCAGCTGTGAACAGGATTCGTTCAGGATTTTCCGGATTCCGAAGGTTTAATCCCAAATAATTTCCACTTACTGAATTCAGTTGGATCCGTTGATTCCCCGGAGGAAGTATGAAAAGCTCAGAATCAAAGTTTCCAGAACCCACATTTTTCAGGAAAGTAAGCTTGGCATAGGCCACCGAGACATTGTCTGTGGCATCAGGTCCGGCAGATTGGATGCCGATGAAAATACTCCCATCTGCATTAAAGTCACTCATTTGAAGGTTGAGCTCAACCGAAGGGTAATTGAAAAACTGGTAAGTGATGGTGCCAACAACACGCTGAGAGCCGGCAGTTTTCCCAGCCAAAATCCGGGTCACATGATTATTAAATGATCGGCCGACCAGTCCAATTTCTAGTTTGGCGGTACCAGTGGTTGGGACAGATCCAACACTGGAAAATGCTAATTGTCGGGTGGCGCCTTTGGTGATGATTGAACTTACCCAGCCTTGACCCACGTCGTATTTGGACAACCGGAATTCAAAAGCATAGCCTTGGCCTAAGGAATATTGCTCAGAAAATACCTGAAGCTTTTCGCTGCGATATTGATTTGCCGAGGGAAGATTTGCCTCAGGCGCAGCGCGTTGGCTCATCCGTTTGCCCACTTGACCCGGTGCTACACTTAAAAAAAATGCAGTCGTGTCAGTATGGGTATTGAAGTAAGGATTAGGAACCGAATCAAAATCAGAATAAAGCAAACGATCCAAGGTCGCATCATTTCGAAGGCCAAAAAAATCTATATAATCTCCCGAATCAAACCGTCCATCTTCCCCACCCTGTACATGAATCGCAACTTCTTTTCCCCGGTGAAATAGTCGAATTGCAGCTGGGTTCAAGTCTATAATAGAAATTCCAGAACTGGCTAGGGTTTGAGCAGAGATTCGGTGAATTCCGTCTACCGAAGTAGGAATTTTGTAATAGGTCTGATCATAAGAATACCATGGAACTTGCTGCGCAAATACCATTGAAGAAAGGAAGAATAGGAAGCTGAAAATTAGGGTGACTTTGGACTTCATTGATTTTCTCCGAATTTAAATTTCCTGAAATCCGGTGCTAATCGCTCCAAACTAACCCGAACACTGAACACATGTGAGTACGGTGTTTCCGATACATTCCCAATATCCGATAGCGCATAATCAATCTGGAACCGCTCACTTAGAAATACGCCAATTCCCATACTGGGCTGAAAATTGAGACTTTTACTCGCGTCAAAATCCTTGATGTATTGGAAATTGCCAACACCTGCACGGAGAAAGGCGAGCTTTTGATAGCTAAACTCCATTCCGAATCGAGGATCTACACTGACTAATTCGGTGCTTATAACCGTATTTCGATTGCCATCAAAGGTCATATCCAAGTCCAGAGCTGTCAGCAAACCAAAGTCGCTCCCGATTTTCCATTGATAGGAAATACTTGAAATAGCTCTTGGCAAAGTCAGCTCTACTGAATTGATCGGGATTTCATTATTAGTCTGAGAATAGATATCGCGAACGAGCTCTGCGTTGTGAGACCATGCATTAAATGTAGTCGTGATATCGCGAACCATGAGTCCCATAGTCAATCGATTTTTGACATAAATCCCTCCTACATCCAGTCCAAAACCCCACGCTTGCGCAAATTTACCAACATTGCGATGGATCACTTTTGCATTCATCCCCACTTTGAAATGGTCCGACAAATCTCGTGCATAGCTTAAAAGTACGGCATAATCAGCTGCATTGAAGAATTGGATATTGTTATAATTCAATGCGCCATTGGCATCGTAGTGGAAGCGCGTATCCGTAATATCATCGACTCCAAATCGAATGACTGAAACAGCAATTTGGCTTTCAGATTTGATCGGGGTAGAAAAAGCCAAATAATCATATTGGGCTACCCCGGCGAAATACTCCGCATGCATCATACTGAACTCATATTTGTGCTGAATCCCCATCAGTGCAGCGGGGTTCCAATAGGCGGCAGTGACATCTCTGGCAGCAGAGACTTGTGCGCCACCCATTCCCAAGGCTCTAGCCCCCACTCCAATGTTCAAAAACTCATTAGAATATTTCGGTGTAATGTCCTGCGCATATCCATAGGGTACCCCTAAGCCGAAAGAGCTTAGCAGACTAAAAAAAAACCTAATTCCCAGAATCCCCTGTTTCACTTTCCAAAATAAACCAAAATCCAACAGTTATATAGATCAGGGAAGAAAATCTTAATCTTAAGCAACTCTTCTGTACGCTTTCGTACATCTTGTTGTACGCATTTTAACAACTGATTAGATCACTTTCGAATTAGGACTTCTGGCTGAAAGAAATTTCGATAGCTCAATTATTCTTCAAAAGTCCTACTGATTTCAAATAGAAGGACTTTTTAATTCAAATATATATAGCTCTTCATTAGTCATCGCAAGGAATTAGGTTATACAAGGTAGCTTGGAAAAGATTGGTATCATTTTTCTAACAGGACACAGGAATGGAACTCAGGTTCCTAGTAGAAATAAAAATTAATCACCTCAAAATGAATGTTGCCAACACACAGATTCAAATGCGCAAAGGTCTACTCGAGTTTTGCGTCCTGCATATCATCTCCAGAGGCGAGGTATATACATCAGACTTAATCGATGAGCTTACCCAAGCTCAGATGATCGTAGTAGAAGGGACACTTTATCCGCTTCTCAATCGCCTCAAAACAGCTGGACTAGCAGAATATCGATGGGTGGAATCAGACTCGGGACCCCCGAGGAAATATTACTCGATCACAGCATCCGGCAAGGAATTCAAAGCGACACTCTCAGAAACCTGGTCTTCGCTG
>JBBQDY010000102.1:0-9271 GCA_038320155.1 Cytophagales bacterium | reverse complement strand
TTGACAGGAGATCCGGCTTTCCGCAACAACATTCGCAGGTTGTTCAACGGATTAGGAGGCTTGTTGGGTTCGACTGAACAACTGCGACAGCAAGTTAAAGTCACTCAAACATTAGCTCCTCTTTCTGATAAAATAAATGCGAGTACACCTGCAAAAAATCAATCAGTAGAGCCGGGATTTCCCAGCTTGCAGAAACAGCAAAAAATGCCTGTTATACCTTCTCAAACTGCTAGGTCATCCGAACCAGTAGAGCCATAAATTACCCATGCAAACCAGGTATAATTGAATAATCGCAATAATTGCAATATTCGCGACTTCCTATAGTTAGTAATGTGCGAAAGGCGCACCCCGATTACAGCTAGTTAATAAGGTGCGCCTTTCGCCCCCCGGTATTAAACTTATTGTCCAAATCCTATTAACAAAAAACTCTTTAACTCAAAACAATGAAAACCAATGACGCAAACATTATCGAAATCGGACGCAACCAAAACCCAGTATACTGTAACTTGGGAAAAATTGCCAGATGACTTTAAATTACCCGACGATCCCGTGGAAAACATCGACCAACCACTTTTTGCCGCAGCCCTGCGAGAAGCCTTGGATCTCGCAGGATTTATCCTAGCTTCAATGCTAATAGCTTCCAATTTTGGACTCTGTGCCAAAGTCAATGACAAAACAGTAGTAAAAGCACCTGATTGGGTGTTCGTTCCCTCGGTATTGCCAGCCGAAGCAGGAGAAGTTCGCCGCAGTTATACCCGCACTGCTGAGGGAGAAGTACCGGCAGTAGTGATGGAATTTTTATCAGATCCTGATGGCAGTGAATATTCAAATAAACCGACATATCCTTACGGGAAATGGCGGTTTTATGAGCGAATTTTGCAAATACCGATTTATGTAATTTTTGAGCCTAAGTTGGGAGTATTGGAAGCGTACAGACTCTCAGAGTCGGGAGAATATGAACTGCAAGAACCGGATGCTAATCAGCGATTTTGGATAGAATCAATGAATTTATTTTTGGGGGTTAGGGAAGGAGAAAAATCTCAGAGGAGGGGTTATTGGTTGCGCTGGTGGGATGAGAATGGCAATTTGTTGCTGTGGGGTGTCGAACTGGTTCAGCAGGAACTACAGCGGGCCGAACAGGAACTACAGCGGGCCGATCGACTTGCAGAGTATTTAAGAAGTCTGGGTATCAATCCCGATGAAATTTGAAGGTGCGGGCAAACCGGGCGATCGATCGCATTAAAGGTAACTAGAATAGGTGATTGGATTGAGAAACTTGACAAATATTTGATTTTGTGTATGCTATAAAAACTTCAAATTTTAAATGGGAGGGGCGATCGTTTTGCGATCGAACTTGGGCAATCTAGAGATAGGTGCTTTGTGCGAGTGCCTGGAAAACAGCCACGCTAAGGGTTAGCAATGGAAAGTATACAGAAAAAATCGAGCGATCGTCGGGTTAATAAGGGCGATTCCCTACGGGATAGCTACGCTTCACGCATTAAGCAGATTTTTGCGTTAGTATCGATGGTTGGTTTTGCTGGTTCGGCGATTTTTGGGATTGTGAGCCTGTTCAGCAGCGGTTTGAGCAGTCAGCACCAACAAAAACAGGCGACGGCGGCTGTTTCTCAGGAATCTCTGCTGGCGGCGCAGGAACGGGGATATGAGACGGTTTTGGGGCGGGAACCTCAGAATCAGACGGCTCTGGAGGGGTTGGCAAATGTGCGGTTGGAGATGAATAATGGCAAAGGGGCGATCGAGCCTTTGGAAAAGTTGGTGAAGCTAAATCCTGACAGAGCTGATTATAAGGTATTGTTGGGGCAGGCGAAGGGGAAAAAGTAGAGGGGAAAGAGAGGGGAGCGATCGCTAAGAATTCGTATAAACTGCTGGTTAGGAGTTATGATGTTGCTGGCTCTCCGCTTAGATACTTAGCTTTACAAAGAAACAACTGTTAAGTTCAAGGCAATTCAACAATATTTTTTATCTACAAAGTTTATTGAATTCTATGGCTGAAACACTTGGCTCTCTCTGCGACAAGTTGACAATTATCAAACTAAAACAGTGGCATTCTGAAGACGAAGTTAGGATCAATAGCCTTTCTCTTCAAGAAAAGCAGCTTCAAAATGAGATTAACGAATTTCTGAATGCTGCTATATCCGGAAAAATCCCTATAGAAAAACTCACATTTGCCTCGAATAAAGTGTACAAAGAAGAATCAAATTTTGTACCTGATGTAGCAGGCAGTATCGGCAAAGTCTTCTCACAACTTGCAGAAGTCAATTGCAGATTATGGCACGAACAGGAAAAAGTATATGATTTTGAAAAGGTTGCTTTCAAAGAAAAAGATCTAGTTGTCAAGCAGCTTGCAGTTCTGAACTTGGAGCGAAATAAGTGTATTGATGAAATTGATAAAAATTTATTAGGGATTGTAAAAAGCATCAATTTAAATCAAATTTGAGCATATTTTTTGGAGTAATACAATGCATCTAATTCATCGTAAAACTTGCCGTGTATGCGGCTCTTCCGCTCTCACACATGTGATCAATCTGGGTGAACAGCATCTGCAAGGTTCATTCATAAAGCCAGGGAAAGAGGAACCACCAATTAGAAAAATCGCCACATCTCTTGTGCGTTGCGATCCAACTAGGGATGAAAAAGCTTGCGGTTTGCTACAGATGGAACATACCGTTCCGCCGGAAGTGTTATATTCTGCGTACTGGTACCGTTCCGGCACGAATCATACGATGCGAAACCACTTGCGGGAAATTGCCGAAGAGGGGGCATCGCTTATTGGCAAAGACAAAGCATATGTATTAGATATTGGTTGCAATGATGGCACTTTGCTGAAGTGCTATCCAAAAGAATTTCTTAAGTTTGGAGTTGATCCGTCTGATGTAGCCCAAGAGATTACTGGAGACATTACTGCAATCCAAGATATTTTTCCTTCAGAAGAACTCATTAATGTGTTGCAAGGCGAAAAATTTGACATTATTACATCAATCGCGATGTTTTATGACCTTGAAGATCCTGTAAGTTTCTGCCAAGAAATTAAGAGAGTGCTGGCCAATGACGGAGTGTGGATTTTTGAAATGTCATATATGCCATCAATGCTGAAAATGAATTCCTATGATACTATTTGCCATGAGCATTTGGAGTATTACAGTTTAGCAGTGTTGGAGTATGTTCTTAAAAAAGCTGACCTGAAGATAGTAGATGCTATACTAAATGATATTAACGGTGGCAGTATTCGTTGCTATGCGACGCATATTGATAACTTCGTTTACAAGAATAAAGAGGCTTGGCAACGCATTAAGCGTTTACGTCAAGAAGAATTTGATATGGAGCTTGATACAGATAAGCCGTACAAAAATTTTCAAGACCGAATTAATGTGCATAAAGACCAATTAACTTCGCTGTTAAAGATGCTTAAAAAAGAAGGCAAGACCGTTCACATTTATGGAGCTTCCACTAAAGGCAATACTATTTTGCAATGGTGTGGAATTGATAATCGCCTTGTGGATGTTGCAGCCGAAAGAAACCCTGATAAATACGGTGCGTATACTCTTGGTACAGATATACCGATTGTTAGTGAAGCGGAGTCAAGGGCCAGGAAGCCTGATTATTATCTGGTGTTGCCTTGGCACTTCAAAGAAGAATTTATTCAGCGCGAACAAGAAGTTTTGAATAGTGGTGTTGGCATGATATTCCCTCTGCCCAATATTGAGATTATCAAATACTAGCTATAAATACCAAAGCGCCAAGGGTATTTATGACACATAACTTTATTCGTCACAGTTTTCCCAAGGATAATGTAATATGATTTAGAGAGTGATATCAATTTAGATTCAGATTTAAGGTTAATTAAATTCAGAGGCTTAAATATGTCGTTTTTCTTGTCCAGCCTAAAGCAAAGTGGTCATTTAGATAAAATTCACATGACAATATGTATTGTTGGCTCACGCAAAATAGTCAAAGAGGATGACTATGCCAGTAAAGGCTGGCATCTATTTGCACCTAACTTAACTATCTTAGGATTTGATGCTGACGAAGAGGCTTGTAATTTAGCTAACTCAGAGATTGAAGCTAGACAAGTTAATTGGGCTGAATCTCACATTCCCTTAGCTCTTTGGAATAGCATAGGAAAACAAACACTTTATGTAAATAAATATCCCGGATGTAGTTCTTTGTATCCGCCCAATGAGTCATATATGCAGCGGTTTAACGGCTATATAGGTCTAATTCTAGATCGTACTATCGAAATTGAAACAACAACTTTAGATACTTTTTGCCATTCGGAAAACATTAAAGAAATTGACTTCATTCACCTTGATGTGCAGGGTGGAGAACTTTCAGTTTTAGAAGGATCGTCGGAAATTTTAAAACAGAGCATTCTCGCTGTTTACAGCGAAGTTGAGTTTACGGACATATATGTCAATCAACCTCTGTTTGGTGATTTAGATGTGTATTTGAGAAACCAAAGTTTTACACTCTTTGATTTAATTGTTAGTACGGGACGTGCAGTTCGCACAACTTCACCCATTACTTCTCGAAACCGTCCTGGCTCATTAGTATGGGCTGATGCCTTTTATCTCCGGGATTTGATGCGCCCCAACTTAAATACGCATTTACAGACACCTGAGCGAATTTTGAAGTTGGCTTGTATAGCCGATGTCATGGACTATACTGATTATGCCCTAGAGCTTCTGGAGTATCTTACTCTGAATTATGGCAATGACCCAAATTATAACTTTGCCGATAATATCATTGAGAGTTTGGCTCAAAATCCTGAACTGGTAAAGTACGGACTAGAAAATCTGCCAATAGTAAATCGTCTTCGAGACTACATAAGTAGTAATAATATATATTTAGCCAGTGCTAAAACTCAAATTAAAGGTAACAAACATCGGAAACCTCGCGGAAGTGCTAATCTCGTTAATAAATCAGAGATAGCCACATCTTCTAAACCATCTGTATGTAAATTCTTGAAATTTCGTGATGAAATTTATAAATGTACTGATTATCTACATAGAAATGGCTATGCTTCCCATAATCTTGTCTGTAAAGACTGGGATATCGCTCACATCATCTTTGATTTATCAGACGGTAATCTTTTAGATATGGGTAGTTCTGACTCTTATATTTTAAAGAATGCGGTTTTGAAAAATGTTCAAGGTAAAAAATATGGGATTGACCTTCAACCTCCTGATGTGCCTTTGGAAGAAGTCAAATATATGATTGGAGATCTCATGGATACCAAACTTCCCGATCATTACTTCACGAATATAACTTGTCTTTCTGTCATAGAACATGAAGTAGATTTCAAAAAATTTGCCACCGAAGTTTCCAGACTTTTGATCGAAAATGGCAAATTGTATGTAACTTTTGATTATTGGACACCCAAACTCAAGCCAGACTTCAAGCTTTACGATAAACTCTGGAATCCGTTGGATGAAAATGATACTAAAAACTTGATCGAAGAATGTAAAAGTTGTGGTTTAAATTTAGTTGAGCCTGTAGATTGGTCTTTGGGAGATGCAGTAATTAAGCCTGGTTACTTTTCTCCGGGAGCCAATATCAGCTATACCTTTGGAATGCTGGTTTTTCAGAAAAATTAGTCTCTATCAAACTACTGTTTTTTAATAAAAATAATGATGAAAAGTGCCACAATTAATTACGGTAAACGAATCCTGCTTGGCCAGCTTGGCTCAAATGGGGATTGTCTCTATACGACTATATTGGCTCGACAAATCAAGCAGGATTATCCCAATTGCCATCTGACTTGGGCGATTTCATCTATTTGTAAAGGGACAGTTGAAGAAAACCCATTTGTTGATGAAATTTGGGAATTTCCTTTAGCTGGTTGGGCTGACATGGCAGCAGCTTGGTATGATTTTGAAAATCAGGCAAAAGCTCGTGCTGAGCGTGGTGATTTTGATGAAATATTTTTGACCCAAATTTATCCCAATAACTTTCAAAATTACGACGGTACTGTTCGACCATCTATTTTTAGAGCTTATCCAAAACCTATAACGGTTCCCATACAGAATATCTTACGATTACGAAGCAATGAGGTTGAAAAAGTCCAAAGTTTTGCCGAAAAGCATAATTTGCAGCAATCCAGTCATGTAATTCTGTTTGAATGTGCATCGAAAAGCGGTCAGTCTTTTGTTACACCGAACTATGCTTTATATATGGCTCAAGGGCTGATTTCTAAGCTGCCAGATTGCCAAGTTATTCTTTCATCTAATTTCCCAATTCCTCAAGGAAATCCCGGAATTATTGATGGTAGCACTCTTACCATGAGGGAAACTGCTGAATTGACTAAGTATTGTCACCTTTTTATCGGCTGTTCAAGTGGCATTACCCAAATTGCCCTTACAGACTGGGCTAAACCATTGCCAATGATTCAGTTATTGTCAAAATCAACATCTGCCTATGGTTCCATTGCTCATGATTTTGAGTATTGGGGAATGTCATCGGAACAAATTTTAGAGATGACAGATGTACCAGTGGAACACTTGATTGAATGTGTTTACACTGCATTCACAAAAACTTTTTCGGAAGCACGTCGAGATTTTCATCAACCAATAGTGATTGATTTTAATTACTATTTAGCCTATGTAAAGAGTTTTATTCTACAAAGAACAGAACAGTATTTCAAAGCGGTTCGCTCAATCTTATATACGGTGGAGCGATACGGCTGGCATCCCCAGTTAAAATTATTTGTACAAACTGAATTAATGCCGAAAATATGTCCTGGTAAAAAATTACCAGTCACTGATGAAGACTATAGCAAATTGTTACAAGAGTGGATTGATAGTTTTAACAAAGACTACGCATGGGCAGATGAGGGAGTGCCTCAGTATCGTATAGTTGATGCTCTTAGTAACGATCTCGGATTAAGAGATATCAACTTAATTATATTTCCCGACTGGAGCCAGTCAGAAGAATTAATCGCCGAAGATTTAGGAAGTGTCATTAAAGCTATTATGGCTCACCCAGATAAAAGCGAGATGACTCTACTGATAGATACTAGCAACATTTCTGATGAAGATGCCAATCTAGTTTTATCTAGCGTGGCGATGAATCTACTGATGGAAGAGGATTTAGATGTTTCTGAGGGACCGGAAATTTCACTGATGGGGCGGTTAAGTGAAATTCAGTGGGAAACTCTGATGACTTGCCTTGATGGTAGAATTATATTAAATAATGAGAATAAAGACGCGATCGCGCAGGTAAAAGCGGAGAACATAGCCTTAAATTTATTCGGTTTCAATTAAGCTTTTAATAACCCCAATTATTTTCTGTACGTTACCTAAAAAGTATTCATTTTATTTTAGGGGGGCGCTGCGATTTTACAATTCGCCAACGCAGAGATACCTAGGGCTTGCTGAATAAGCCTAAAACCCTTACATCAAAAGACTTTGGCTCGTTTAGGCGCTGATAATGTGTAAGACTCTGAGCTAAAATGAGTCAAAAGCCCAGCACACCATCACTTTCGTAATGTACCGAAAAGTTGACCCAACCCCAAAAGAGCCATCCAACTTTGACATCCCCTTCGAGGGGCAATTGTCAGATGATAATCGTTGGGTAATCATGGCAAAACTAATTCCGTGGTCAGAATTTGAAGCCGAGTATGCCCAAAATTTTACAGTTTCAACGGGAGCTCCCGCCAAATCATTTCAGATGGCATTGGGAGCATTAATCATTAAAGAAAGGTTAGGAACCAGCGACAAAGAAACAATAGAACAAATAAGAGAAAATCCATACCTACAATACTTTATAGGCATGACATCCTATAGTAGTGAAGCACCATTCGACTCATCTATGTTGGTTCATTTTAGGCAGAGAATAGGTGTCAACCTAGTTAATAAAATCAACGAAAAAATGGTCAAAGAGCAGACTGAAGTACCAGGCGAAGTAGTCGAAAAAAAGTCATCAGAAATAAATGAGCCTAAAAATCAAGGAAAATTAATATTAGATGCAACCTGTGCGCCAGCCGACATTAAATATCCGACCGACTTAGGACTATTAAATCAAGCGAGAGAACATACCGAAAAAATCATAGACGCTCTACACACTCAAATTCAGTCACCAGTAAAAAAAAACCAAGAACATATCGAAACACAGCCAGAAAAGAATACTTAACAATAGCCAAAAACCGGAAGCCATTACGAAAAGCACGAAGAAAAGCGATTAAAAAACAACTTCAATATATCAAAAGAAATTTGGCTCATATCGATGAAATGGGTCAGCTACAGTTGCTGAGTAAATATCATTATAAAATGCTGTTAGTGGCTACAGAGGTCTACCGTCAACAGTTATGGATGTATGAAAATAAAGAACAGAGTATTCAGGACAGCTTGGGTAAGTTTAACACAACCACACATCCGCCCAATTGTCAGAGGAAAAGCCGGGAAATCCGTTGAATTTGGGGCAAAACTGTCAGCGTGTTGTCGTAATGGCTACGTGTTTTTAGACCGAATTAGTTGGGATAATTTTAACGAGTCTGTAGACTTAAAAACACAAGTAGAAGAATTTAAACGATTCACAGGAGTTTACCCAGAATCAATTCATGTAGATCGGATTTATCGAACGAGAGACAATAGAGCTTGGTGCAAAGAAAGAGGGATTAGAATGAGTGGCCCCCCTCTAGGAAGGCCCCCGAAAAATATCAGCAAGTCAACGAAGAAACAGGCTCAGTTAGACGAGAGAATTCGCAACTCGATTGAAGGAAAATTTGGAGAAGCTAAAAGAAGATTCAGCCTTGGTAGAGTGATGGCTAAACTTTCTAATACTTCTCAAACAACCATCGCCATAACTTTTCTGGTGATGAATCTTTCTGCCCTGCTGCGGCAGGCTTTTTGGCTTTTTTTATGTCTATTTCACAACAAAAACCTTTTTTCAGGTTTTCGGGCTCTAACAATTAGCAGAGATTATATTTTCTCAAAAAAAGATGAGCAAAATTTATCTTTTTAAGGTAATCGCAAATTCACTCATCTTTCTAAATGCTGTTTTCTGACTTTTTCAGCAAGCCCTAGCTATTGACGAGTATAAACCCTCAAAACCACCCTGCGTTATTAAACAATTTTACCCCCAAGCTCAAGGCACTTCTAGTATCCAGAAAGCCACTGAGGAATGAAAATTTAATAACATCAGCGATGTATAATAAATAAATGAGTGAATATGAATAGGTTCATGTTTCGGTAGGGATGTCAAATATTATACCTACTTGGTTCTTCTTATGTCGCCCATGATTTGTTGATTTGAATCA
>JBBQDY010000101.1:0-9293 GCA_038320155.1 Cytophagales bacterium | reverse complement strand
CCCTTTTTTGTATTGATCAAAACTACACCGTTTGCAGCCTGAGCACCATAAATTGCTGCAGCAGCAGCATCTTTAAGTACTTCGATTGACTCGATGTCATTTGGGTTAATGGAGGCAAGCGCATTTTGAGATCCTTGACCTGAAAGTCCACCATTGTTTACTTGTACACCATCCACGATATAAAGTGGATCATTACCAGCGTTAATTGAGCCAACGCCTCTGATACGAACATTCAAAGTACCACCTGGCTGACCAGAAGTGGAAGTTACCTGAACACCAGCGATTCGACCTTGCATCGCACGATCAAATGATTGAACTGGTAAATTTTCGAACACTTCACCTTTTACCGATGAAATCGCACCTGTTATTTCTCTTTTTGACTGATCGCCATAAGAGGTGATCACGAATTCAGATAGGGCCTGAACATCTGGCTCCATTGCCACATCGATTGTGGTTCTGTTACCAATTGTAACCTCCTGCAGGCTTAAGCCAACAAAGCTAAAGACCAATACATTGCTTCCGGCTGGAACACTGATCGAATACTTACCATCAAGATCTGTGGCAGTACCAATTGTAGTTCCTTTGACCAGAACAGTTGCTCCCGGTACACCTAAATTATCTTCTGTAGAGATAACGGTACCAGTGATCACACGACTTTGCGCAAATGCCGTAGCACTTCCTAGCAGAATCATGAGTCCTAGAAGTAAAACTTTCCTCATATTAAGTTTGATTAAGGGTTAAATTAAGTTCAATGATATCCCTAAACTGGCAATATCACAATGACAATACATATAAATTTGATAAATGGTTTAATTATACTGATTCTGAAGGATGTGCAAAAATCAGCTTTATCCAAATAAAATTTCTTTTTGATAAGATTGGCAGAATTAATCAAATCTTTTCCAATGTTATTTTAGTGTTAACAAAAGTTAATTCGTTATAAAAAAAACTGATTTTTGGAAGATGATTTTATTTAATATCAGTACAGGACTAAATTTTTCCAAAAATCAAATTGGCAAAATATTATACATATTAAATAGTATTTATAGATTCTATTATTACTTATTTGTATGATTAGAGAGAATTTTAATCTGAAAAAAATTATTACAGCTATATAAACTAGGTTTTAGTTTCTCACCATTTTTAATAATAATAAGAGAAATCGAAAAGAAGAGAATTAATAACTACAAGATTAAAGCACTTTGACGGTTATCCTCCTGTTCAATGCTTGGTTTTGAGCGTTGGTGTTTGAAACCATCGGAGACTTATCCCCTTTGCCCTCGACCATAACGCGCGCTGGGTGAAGGCCCCTTTTCACTAAATATTCTTGCACACTCTTAGCCCGCTGAAGACTTAATTGCATATTGTATCTAGCACTTCCGATGTTATCGGTATGCCCTGCAATTAAGATGTTCACATTGGGATTTTCCATCAAAAAATTATAAAGGCGAGACAAGGAAGACTTGGATTCAGATTTCAAGTCATACTTGTCGAATTCAAAGAACACATTTTCAAACACAAATTCAATACCTGGCTCTACAGGGTCCAGCTCAATTAACAGGTCTTTTACATTTTGGATCTTATCCCGCTCTACGTTGAAAATCTTTGGAATAAAACCCTTCTTTTCCACATATAGTCCCGAAACAGATTTGTCCGGATAGAGCATCATGAATTCTCCCGTTTTTCCATCAGACTTAAATTCATATAGCGTACTATCATTCGTCAAGGAAACTAAAGACAAGGCTGCCTCGATTGGTTTACCAGTCTTCGAATTGAATACTTTCCCTTCCGTCACGGTCAAATTCGCACCAAGGTAAATCTCTTCGGGGAATTTGAACCGATAGAGTAATGCTCGATCGTTTTCCTTTTCTTTATTCGTCAATTCGGTGAAATAGGCATAATCCTTCTGGGCGGTGATAAAAAGCGCCACTTGATCAAGCTGGTCATTAATCGGGCGACCGAGGTTCTCAGGTTCAGTGAACTCCCCTCCTTTTACTCTAGAAAGTAAAATATCCATTCCTCCAAAACCTGGGTGTCCGTCGGAAGCAAAGAATAAAATCTCATTATTGAAAAACATGAATGGACTAATCTCATCCTTGTCTGTATTGACCTCATTTCCAAGATTTTTAGCCTCTGTCCAAATCCCATCTTTCTGCCTGATGGTAAACCAAATATCATTTCCTCCAAAACCACCTTTTCGATTTGAGGAAAAGAACAGAATTCGACCATCCGCAGAGAGTGAAGGCTGGGAATCCCATGACTTGGAATTCACCTTTTTCCCCATGTTCTTTGGACTCTGCCAGATCCCATTAGTCTTGTAAGCGATGTAAAGATCACAACTCCCTTCTGTATCAGGAGCATCACACGACGTATAAATCAGGATATTTCCATCTGCGGTGATCGAACAAGTACCCTCATTATAGATCGAGTTGATGGCCCCGGAAATGGTACTTGGCTTAGACCACTTCCCTTCTGGGGAGAGATATGCTCGATAAATATCTTCCTTATCATTGTTTCCTGTCCCATCTCGCTTGGTAAAAAGGATTTGTTCTCCATCGGCAGTCAATACCGGGAAGTATTGCAGCCGAAATTCATTTAGCGGAGAAGGCAACATTTCCTTTTCGATAACCATTACTTTACCAAGCTCGGATTGAATAAAATCCATCTTGGCTTTCATTTCACGATAATATGTAGTGGACTTAAAAGATTGATCAAGGAGTGGATCAATTTCCTGAAAAGCGTGGTAAGCCTCATCAAATCTCCCTTGATTCAAGTAAAGATTTGAAAAAACCCATCCTATATCAGCCACAAGTTTGGGGGTGGCATTTTTGCCTTTTAATTTGCTCTTCCCTACCAAAGTCACTTTTTCTGCCTCTTCAAACCTACCTTTTGTAATCAAGAGTTGAGCTTGCTTCACGTAGGCTTCAATAAATGACCCTTCGCGGTCAATGGCATCTTGGTATTTCTCAATGGCCTCATCGTATCTCCGCGACAAAGAAAGTTCTTCGGCTTCTTTATAAGATTTTATTGCTTTGGAATCAATGATTGAATAAGTCTGACCATTAACAGTCAAAGCAGCTGTAAAAAACAGAATTCCAAAGAAAAGCAGGCGCATGGGTTTACGGTATAGCCATAAATTTATGAGTTTGAAGGGATATTTTCCAAAAAGGACGATTTTTTACATATTCGATGATTTCAGGAATAAACTTTTCTGCCTTACTCCACTCGGGTTGTAAACGCAATTCGCATTCCACTTTTACCAGTTTGGCATGTTGCTCAGCGAACTCAAAATCACTTTGGTGAAATATCACAACTTTTAACTCATCTGCTACCGAATAAATGGAGGGATGCGGTTTTTTGAATTTCTTTGGGGAAAAACACACCCAGTCAAAATCTCCGGAAAAAGGATGAGCACCGGAAGTCTCGATATTGGTAGTAAATCCCTTTTCTTTCAAAAGCTTGGTTAAAGGCCCTAAATCATAGAGCAAGGGCTCCCCCCCTGTGATCACGACCAATCTTCCTGGATAGATACAAGCCTCAGCCACTATTTTTTCGATAGATAAAACTGGCCACTTTCCAGCCTCCCAGCTTTCTTTGACATCACACCAGACACAACCTACATCGCATCCACCCAAACGGATGAAGTAAGCTGGATGTCCAGTGAATTTACCTTCGCCTTGTATCGTGTAAAAAGCTTCCATCAATGGCAAGGATTTGCCGGAAGCGACTTGTTCTTGGGTTGTCATTTGAATTTTTGGTGAAGCGGGTGATTCGACCGCTTGTGAATTATATGTCAAAGGTAAGGGAAAGTTGGAAAGTGATAAAGTAAAAAAGTGGTAAGGTTTTTCAACTTTACCACTTTCAAACTTTTTAATCTTAAACCCTTATTTTTTCAACGTTGGATAAGTCACTCCCAATTGCTCCAAGTAGGTACCGTATTTCGTCTCATCGTAATAGAATTTCTCCAGAAGTGGACGATATTGATTCATAATACTAGTATTAAGATAAATCGGAGGCACATCATCTGCGGTAATCATCGGCTTATACGTTTCTTCCTTAGTTTGGACATTTTTGAAATAGTCCCAAGCCTGATCCACTAACTCTGGCTGAAGTAGAAAATCCAAAATTGTCATCGCCTCAGCTTTGGCGCCAGCAGTCACCCCTTTGTGAGCAATCGGAGTCGCCATGGCAATCGCATTACTCCAGTGATGCCCTTGCAGACCCGGGATATTCGAAGGAAATCTCAAAGTCACTGTCGGAACTACCCAAGAAACATCTCCGATATCATCCGAACCGCCGGAAATCGGTACTTTCGCAGGAACTCCAAGTGTATCCAATTTGATAGCTAAACCTTCAATCTTCTTTGACTTTACTTCAGTTTGTACTGCTTTTGCGAGTGTCTGATCATCCTCCGACCAGTTTGGCAAGCCCACTTTCAAAATATTTGCATACATCTTCTCAGCGATCACTTTATTAAAATGTCTCGGCCAAGCTGTTCCCAGAATTTTTGAGGTCACTTCGGTGTCGGTCATCAAGGCCGCACCTTCAGCCATTTTATTGGCGATTTCATACATTTCCATAATGCCGTCATACTTCACATCCCTGAAATAATACCAAATGGAAGCTTTGGAAGGAACCACATTGGGTTGGTCTCCCGCATCGGTAAAAATCGAATGCGAACGTTTCAATGGATCCAAATGCTCCCGCTTGTAATTCCAGCCCACATTCATCAATTCCGCTGCATCCAGCGCACTCCGTCCGCGCCATGGTGATCCTGCAGAGTGAGCGGCCTCCCCTGAGAACGTATATTCAACAGAAATCAAACCTGTACCAGATGCTTGCCCATAGCTTACGCCAAGGTTGTCCGCCACATGGGTGAAAATGCAAAGATCCACGTCATCAAAAAGTCCATCTCGGGTGTACCAAGCTTTCGCAGCAACCAATTCTTCCGCAATCCCGGGCCATAGGATCAGCGTCCCACCGATCTTCTCTCGTTCCATGATTTTCTTCACGGCCAAAGCTGCAGTGATATTCAAAGGAATACCAGCATTATGACCCTCGCCATGGCCCGGAGCTCCATCTACAATTGGCTTATGATAGGCTACTCCTGGATATTGGGAAGCTTTTGGAATGTTGTCAACATCCGAACCTAAAGCGATCACTGGACCGTCCCCATTTTTCCAAGTAGCAAACCAAGCGGTCGGGATCCCGGAAACGCCACGCTCAATAGAAAATCCATTCTGCTCCAAAATACCAGTGAGATATTTCGAAGACTCTACTTCTTGAAAGCCGAGCTCCGCAAAACTGAAAATCTTATCGACCATCACTTGGCTCATCTTTGCGTCTTGCTCGACCAATGTTGCTACTTCCTGCTTCAAAGCGTCTATTTGCTTAGCCGACATTTTCTTCTGAGAATACGCCTCCTGAGAAAATCCAAGAGCCGCAATCGAAACCGCTATCAATCCTATTTTAAATATTTTTTTCATCTGGTTGGGGTTTGATTTAAAGTGGAAAATAAGAAAAAGGCCTTATCATCTGAAATAAAATTGATCAATGGAAAGAAACGGGAGTCGAGAGGAATTGGGGAATTGATTACCAAACCCGCTTGAATTTTCTATTTTTGCAGTCGTTCAGCTCAAAAATCATCAAAATTTCAATTATGGCGGAGTACAATTTCAGGGAAATCGAACAAAAATGGCAGGCGTACTGGGAAAAGAATCAAACTTACCTCGCGGAGCCAAATCCCGACAAACCTAAATTCTATACGCTTGACATGTTCCCCTACCCTTCTGGTGCAGGATTACACGTGGGCCATCCGCTCGGATATATTGCTTCAGATATCATCGCAAGATTCAAGCGATTGAAGGGCTTTAATGTCCTCCACCCAATGGGTTACGATAGCTTTGGTCTTCCCGCTGAGCAATACGCCATTCAAACTGGACAGCATCCTGCCATTACTACAGAACAAAATATTGCCCGCTACACCGAGCAATTGAAAAATATCGGGTTTGCCTTTGACTGGAGCAAAGAACTCCGAACTTCTGATCCAAGCTATTACAAATGGACGCAATGGATCTTTATGCAGCTTTTCAACAGCTACTATGATCAGGATGCCGATAAAGCACTTTCTATTGATTCGTTGATTTCTAGATTTATAAAAGAAGGAAACAAAAACGTCAAAGCAGCTTGTGATGATGAAACGCCTATTTTTTCACATTTAGAGTGGACGGCTTTTACCGAAAAAGAAAAGCAAGAAAAGCTGCTCAAGTATCGTCTGACTTTCTTAGCAGAAACCACCGTAAACTGGTGCTCGGCCTTGGGAACTGTACTTTCAAACGACGAGGTGAAAGATGGATTCTCCGAAAGAGGAGGACATCCTGTGGAACGAAAGAAAATGATGCAATGGTCCATGCGGATCACTGCCTATGCTGATCGGCTTTTGCAAGGTTTAGAAAAAGTAGATTGGTCAGAGCCAATCAAAGAGATGCAACGCAACTGGATCGGGAAATCAATCGGAGCTGACGTAGTTTTTCAAGTAAAAAATTCAACTCAAACTATCAAAGTTTTTACCACTCGTGTGGACACTATATATGGTGTCACCTATTTGGCTTTGGCACCGGAGAGTGAATTAGCGGCAGCACTCATCACAGAAGATCAGCGAACTAAAGCTGAAGCCTATATCGAAGTAGCTAAAAATCGTTCCGAGCGCGAGCGGATGAGCGATGTTAAAACCATTTCTGGTGCATTCACTGGCTCTTATGCAATCAATCCATTTAACGGCGAAGAAATCCAAATCTGGGTAGCCGATTATGTGTTGGCAGGATATGGAACTGGCGCTGTGATGGCTGTACCAGCGCACGATGAGCGGGATTATAACTTTGCTAAGCACTTCGGTTTAGAAATCCGGCAGGTAATTGACGGCTCTATGGAGGAAGGTTCATTCCCTGGAAAAGGAGGTTTGATTATCAATTCGGGCTTTATCTCCAGTCTTTACATGAAAGATGCGATGTTAAAAGCCATTGAGTTTTTGGAAGAAAAAGGCATTGGAAAGGGTAAAATTCAATACCGAATGCGTGATGCGATTTTCACACGTCAGCGCTATTGGGGCGAGCCACTCCCAGTTTATTTCAAAGATGGACTGCCTTATTTAATAGATGAAAAAGAACTGCCTTTGGTTTTGCCTGCGGTTGATAAATATTTGCCAACTGAAGATGGAGAGCCTCCACTCGGCAGAGCAAAAGACTGGAATTACAAAACTTCCGAGGGAGAGTTTCCTTTGGAAATGAGCACAATGCCAGGATGGGCTGGATCGAGCTGGTATTTCTTCCGCTACATGGATCCAAAAAATGATTCAGTTTTCGTGGATAAGGCGAAAGCAGATTATTGGGGAGCTGTGGATTTGTATATCGGAGGATCTGAGCATGCGACGGGACACTTATTATATTCTCGGTTTTGGACCAAATTTCTTTTCGATCTTGGAGTGGTGAACATTGATGAGCCTTTCCAAAAAATGATCAACCAAGGGATGATTCAGGGTAGATCCAATTTTGTTTACCGAATCAAAGGCGAGAACAAGTTCGTCAGCTTTGGCTTGAAAGATCAATACGACACTTCCGAAATGCACGTGGATGTCAATATTGTCCACAATGACCATTTGAATCTGGATAAGTTTAAAGCTTGGAGACCGGATTTGGCTGATGCTGAATTTGTATTGGAAGAAGGAAAATACCTCTGCGGAACCGAGGTCGAAAAGATGTCCAAGTCTAAATACAACGTGGTCAATCCAGATGACATCATTGAACGTTATGGTGCTGATACACTTCGCTCTTATGAGATGTTCCTCGGGCCTTTGGAGCAATTCAAACCTTGGAACACAAATGGAATTGATGGAGTATATAAGTTTCTAAAAAAGCTTTGGAATCTCTACCATACCCAAACTGGAGAATTCCAGGTTTCTGATTCAGAGCCAAGCAAAGAAGAATACAAAGCGCTTCACAAAGCGATTAAGAAGATGGAAGAAGACATGAGCAATCATTCCTTCAATACTTCGGTGTCGAGTTTTATGATTTGTGTAAACGAACTGACTGCTTTAAAATGTAATAAGCGTGGAATTTTGGAGCCTTTGGCGATTTTGGTTTCACCATATGCCCCTCATATTGCTGAGGAACTTTGGAGCTTATTGGGTCACACTAGTTCAATCACCAAATCCACTTTTCCAGAGTTCAAGGAAGAATATCTGATCGAGAGTAATTTCGAATATCCCGTGATGATCAATGGCAAGCTGCGCGCTAAGTTGAATCTACCGCTTTCCCTAACGAAGGAAGAAATCGAAAAAGAAGCGATGGCTGACGAAACTGTCCAAAAATGGCTGGAAGGAAATGCTCCTAAAAAGGTGATTATCGTACCGGGAAAGATTGTGAATCTGGTGATTTGAACAATTTAACGTTAGGTAATTAAGTCAATCAGATTTTTTCGATTGACTTTTTTTATATTTAAGGAATGGCAAGTGAAATTGAAGACCTAAACAAAATCATCGAGTATTGGAAAAATTCATCGGATCAGAATTACGATACAATGATAAACCTCAAGAAATCTAAGGATTTTAGCTGGGCCTTGTTTCTTGGACACCTTCTACTTGAAAAGCTTTTAAAAGCTCACTACGTTAAGAAAAATAAGAAACACGCATTATTCACCCATGACTTACTCCGCTTGGCTTTAAAAACAGATTTACCGCTGACAGAAATCCAAAAGGATTGCCTAGATTAAATTACAACTTTCAATCTAAATACTCGGTATGATAATTTTAAGAATGAGTTTCATCAAATTTGTACAGTTGAATTCACCGAAAAATGGATCAAAATAATAGAACAATTGAGACTTTGGCTAATCAAGGAATTATCGAAATTTTAAAGGATTACCTGAAGGAAATCCCTAAGGAGCTTGGATTGAAAGAAGCTTATCTTTTTGGTTCGTATGCCAACGGAAAAGAAACTGAATCAAGTGATATGGATTTGGCCTTAATCTTCGATAAAATGGAGGATTTCTTTCAAACCCAATCAATCCTAAGGAAACTTAGAAGAAATATTGATATTCGTATTGAACCCCATCCTTTGAAAATAGAAGAATTCAATTCTGAAAATCCTTTTGCTTTAGAGATAAAAGAAACTGGGATTCTAATTGGTTAGAAGAGAAATTACACTTGACACACTATAAGAGGTAGTCAGAACTAGAGCAGTTGAACGTGTGCTTGAAATAATCGGAGAGGCAACCAAACAATTATTGAAAATTGATCC
>JBBQDY010000100.1:0-9306 GCA_038320155.1 Cytophagales bacterium | reverse complement strand
GGATTTTACCGGATAGTACTTCCAGTTGCCATCGACGAGTGTCAGGTTCATTAATGCCAGTTTATCCTCAAGCTCAAAAGTTGCCTGATGTGATATTCCCACCAAATGCACCGCTTCATGCTTGCTTCCGAGGAGGTAATTTATCCCCTCATTTAGAAAATCTTCATTGTCAACTGTTAGAAATTTCACTGGAAACTGGGCTTCCAGCAGTTGCAGATTTTCTTTTTGAAAAGCTGAGGAAGCCAAAATCACATCGATTTTTATCCCCCAACTTAGGACTTGATCCAAAGCTTTTTCACTGACCAAAATTGTTGGAACCCATTCCAAAAGCCCAGAAATCTGATCAAACTCAATGGCCTCTGCATCAAGAATAAATACTGCTGGCTCTTGCTGTTCCTTAACAAAATGGTGAGATGACATCAGCTCCAGATTTTTTGATAGAAGTTTAGTGCATTTTCATGGGCTAAGCCTTTCAACTGCTTTTCGCTCAATTCGCTATTCAAACCGTCCAAGATGGAGGGGTATTTTCCTGCATTTTCTGCCAATGGAAAGTAGAAAGGAATCCGGCTCGGATCGCCAAAATTCCCGGTATAGAAAAAGTCCGCTCCAAAGCAGATATTCTTTTCTGCTCCGGCTTCAAAACCATGGAGAATATGTTCAAACAATCGCTCCGGAACTTCTGTATCTAAGAACGCCCGAAGGAAATTGATCCCAATGATCCCGTCCCGATGAATGATTTCTTTCGCAAACTCATCCGTCAAATTCCGTCGATGATTCCAGATGCTTCGAAAATTTGAGTGGCTGGCGATTACAGGAATGTCTAGCTTTTGGGTATCAATGTGGTTTAAAATTCCTTCCGCCAAAAGGTCCGAAGTATGGGATAAGTCAATGGGAATTTGCCTCCCTGCAATGTAATCCAGAAGCTTTTTGCCATCTTCTTTCAAGCCGATTCCATCGGTATAGTTTCCGCCACCAAAGCGGTTTTCGGTATGGTGCGTGAGGCTGATGTACGCCAATTTACCTACCTCCGAAATAATCGAATCAAGCTGTCCATAGATTTCCTGCCAAGAGGCGGATTCATTTCCTAACCCTGCTGCGTTTTCTATGGAAGCAATAATTCCAACCTGTTTCTGTTTACTCCAATCTGATAGAAATGCCTGATCCGCTAAAGCCAGATCGACTGGATTTTCCTGAAGTAGTTTGGAAAAGATATCTGCTTGAAGACTGGCAAGCTTCATGCTTTCAGGTCTGACGTCAGTATAGATTGCCATTACCTGCATTCGGACACCACCAGCAATCAGCCAAGGAATGGCGCAGGCAATATTATCTTTGGAATAGGCATTGGCACCGGGTATGACGCAGAGGTAAGAAAGCATGTCGCAGTGCATGTCAATAATGGGCAGACGCATAGATTTCGGGCTTTTGAACAAAGTAAGCCAAAAAAACGGGGGTTTTTTAATACTTTTAAGATTGATTCATATCTCTCATTTTCAAAAAGAATACTACTTATGGCCATTTCAAAACCATTTAATTTCAAAAAGTGGATCGATGAAAACCGGCATCTTTTGAAACCACCGGTTGGTAATCAGCAGGTTTATAAGGACAATGATGACTTTATTGTGATGGTTGTCGGTGGGCCTAATTCTAGGAAAGATTACCATTACGACGAAGGGGAGGAGTTTTTCTATCAATTGGAAGGAGATATTACCCTGAAAATTATTGAGGATGGTAAGCCAAAAGACATTGAAATAAAGGAGGGGGAAATTTTTCTCTTGCCCGCGAAAGTGCCTCATTCTCCGCGAAGACCAGCCAACACCATCGGCTTAGTAATTGAGCGCTATCGTCGAGCAGGTGAAAAGGATGGTTTTATCTGGCACTGTGAAAAATGTGGGGAAAGACTTTACGAAGAATATGTCGAGCTGACGGATATCGTCAACCAACTCCCTCCGATTATGGATCGATTCTGGAATACGCCAGAGCACCATACTTGCAAAAACTGTGGAACAGTTATGGAGAAATAGGGTTGTGATACTTAAGAGTTACGATTTATGATTTACGAGATCGTGAGAACTACAATCTCTAAACCACCTTAAATCTTAGACTAAATTAATTTTTCAATTTTCCAATCTTTAAATCCTGTAACCTTCCAACTTAAAAAAAATGCATTACCAATTTTCTGAAGCTTTTGCACTCAAAATGGATCAGGAAGATCCGCTCAAAAGCTTTCGTGAGCGATTTCTTTTTCCTAAAATTAATGGCAAAGAAGCCATCTATTTTTGCGGAAACTCTTTGGGTTTGCAGCCAAAATCGGTTACAGATTATTTGAACAAGGAACTTGGCAATTGGGCTGAATTGGCTGTGGATGGACATTTTGATGGGCAGGATGCTTGGCTATATGTACGTCAAAAGTCGAAACCTGCCATTGCAGAAATCCTAGGCGCTCATCCACATGAAGTAGTGGCAATGAATAACTTGACTGTTAACCTTCACTTACTGATGGTTTCTTTTTATCGACCGACCAAAGACCGCTATAAAATTATTATTGAGGCGGGAGCTTTTCCTTCAGATCAATACATGTTAGAATCTCAGGTGAAGTGGCATGGATTGAATCCTGAGGCAGTGATTGTGGAATTAAAGCCACGAAAGGGCGAGCATACGCTGAGAACAGCGGATATTTTAGAGGAGGTCCGTCGTCAAGGCGATTCACTGGCCATGGTGAATATGGCAGGTTTGCAATATTACACCGGTCAGCTGTTTGACATGAAGGCGATTACGGCTGCAGCACACGAAGTCGGAGCTGTTGCAGGCTTCGACTTGGCACATGCGGCGGGAAATGCGGCATTAAGTCTACATGATTGGGAAGTTGACTTTGCAACTTGGTGTAGTTACAAATACATGAATTCCGGTCCTGGAAATGTCTCCGGAATCTACGTGCACGAAAAATATGCAGATCGGCACGATATACCCCGATTTGCTGGCTGGTGGGGCCATGATGAGGAGGAGCGGTTTCAGATGGAGAAAGGATTCATTCCCATGCATGGTGCTGATGGCTGGCAATTAGCCAACTCAAACATACTTGGTTTGGCCGCTCACCAGGCTTCTTTGGATATTTTCCAAGGTGCAGGAATCTCAAATCTGCGTGCAAAAAGTGAAAAACTAACTGGATACCTAGAATACTTAATCACCCAAATCAACGGGGAATCAGGTGTTTTGGAAATAATTACACCAGAAAACCCAGCCGAAAGAGGCTGCCAGTTATCTTTGTTGATTCATCGTGGAGGAAAAGCAGTCTTCGATGAATTTTATAAAAATGGAGTAGTCGGCGATTGGAGAAATCCCAATGTGATTCGACTGGCACCTACTCCGCTCTATAATAGCTTCTTGGATGTTTACCGTTTTGCACAGATTTTGGAACAATCCTTGGAAAAATTCGCTTAAAAGAAAGCATGGATAAACCTATCCGAATGAAAAATAATGAAATCACAATCCTAGGTGCCGGACTTATCGGTTCACTGATGGCAATATATCTGAAGCGTCAAGGTCTGGAAGTTTCCATCTACGACAAACGGCCAGACAAGCGACAGAAACCTTACGGCGAGGCGGGACGATCGATCAACATGGCATTGAGCCATAGAGGTTGGAAGAGTCTGGAGGAAGTTGGGTTGAGGGATAAGGTTCTTCCGCTTGCAATACCCATGTACGGTCGAAAGATTCACGATGAGCATGGCGGCACGTCTTTTATTCCCTATGGAAAAGCAAATCAGGCGATCTATTCCATTTCACGAGGCAAGTTCAATCAGCTTCTGGCAGAGGAAGGCGAGCGATTGGGCGTAAATTTCAAATTTGAACATAAATGTGTGAATGTGGATTTTCGAAATCAGGAAATCACATTTGAGACAGAGCAAGGAGAATCCAAAATTGTGGCGCCGGTGATCATTGGGGCCGATGGATCCTATTCTGCGCTTCGCATGTCCATGCAAAAACAGATTCGCTTCAACTATAAGCAGGAATATATTTCCCATGGTTACAAAGAGTTGACCATTCCGGCTACTCCAGAAGGTGAATTTGCCATGGATCCAAATGCCTTGCATATCTGGCCAAGAGGCAAGTTTATGTTGATCGCTTTGCCAAACCCGGACAAATCCTTTACCTGTACTTTGTTTTTACCTTTTGAGGGTACTAAAGTCTGTTTCGATAAGATCAACGATGATCGAGATTTGGAGTCAGTTTTTTCAAACTACTTCGACGATGCGTATAAGTTGATGCCAGACTTGAAGTCCGAGTTTTTCAAAAACCCAACTTCTGCCTTGATCAATGTGGAATGCTATCCTTGGGTACAAGGACAAAGCTTATTGCTTGGAGACGCTTCTCATGCAATGGTGCCTTTCTACGGACAAGGAATGAATTGCGGTTTTGAAGATTGCTCCATATTAAATGGATTGATTGATAAATTGGGAACGAATAGCTGGGATTTAGTATTTGAAAAATTCCAGAAGAAGCGAAAGCCTGACACGGATGCCATCTGTCAATTAGCGATGGATAATTTTGTGGAAATGCGGGATTCAGTTTCTGATCCGAAGTTTATCCTTCGAAAGAAAATTGAAGCCAAGCTGTACGAACTTTATCCAAATGACTGGATTCCGCTTTATTCGATGGTGACCTTTTCAGACATGCCCTATTCAGAAGCCTATGCTCAGGGAAAGCTTCAGGATGTTATTATGAATCGAGTAATGGCAGATCCGCTGATCACTGAGAATTGGAATAAGCTTGACTACGAAGATATTATCAATAAGATGGAAACATCAAAAGCGGTTTAAAAGTAGTTTTAACCGCTAAGGGCGCAATAGTTCGATAAGCTCGCCAATCGAGGTTCGCTGAGGACTATGAATAAGATTTCTGAGGAAAAATCGATTCAAGTCAAGTTTAAAAATCAATAGCTTCTTTTATTGTTCTCATTGGTAAAAACATCCGACCACTGTCGATTAGGTTTTGAAATCCAAATTTCAGGTAAAATGACCTTGCATCCGCGTTTTCAAGTATCTCTTTTAAAGGATGTTAGTCAGATATGGCGATTTTTTCTCCCAAAGGATTTCTAAACTTTAGTGGAGCTTGTCCAATAACTGACTCAACTCTTGCTTTGATATCGAACTTCTCTCGGATTTGGAATAAAGTGTTATCAAAAAAACTTCCTCACGAACAATTTTTACAAGAAAAATTACTCTTGCTCCTCCGGACTTCCCTTTTCCAGAGGAACCGATTGATAGGCGGATTTTATAGAGGTCATTACCAAGTGAAGTGCCTTGTGTTGGCTGATTTTCTAGTGACTGTATCAGTTTAGCTAGATCGGATTTGATACAAGGATACTTTTTTAAAAGTCGTTAGGTATCCTTTTGAAAAGTGTTTGTGATAAAAATTTTATAGCTCATCTAAAAATTCCTTAGCACTTTTAAGCTTCAGATTTCCCGCTTCGTAATTTCTCACTTCTTGTAAGCCCTCAGCTATACTTTCTAAGATTTCAGCTTTGGAGGGTTCGTCCAAGTCTTCTTGAGTCTTGATTTGGATGAAATCCAGACTTTTGATAAAATTCAAAAAAGCCGGAGCTTTATTGTCCTTTATTTCTAATGTGATTTTCATATAGTTAAGTTAGAGTAATTTAGCTTACGAAAAGATTTCGATTTGGGCTTCAATTTCAATGACCTAAATCAACGTCCGGAACTGCTTCAAAAACCTCGAATCATTTTCGGTGAATAATCTCAAATCTTTGATCTGATATTTTAGCATGGCGATTCGCTCGATGCCCATTCCAAAGGCAAATCCGGTATATTTTTTAGAGTCGATGCCGCAGTTTTCAAGCACATTTGGATCGACCATTCCCGAACCTCCGATCTCTACCCAGCCACTGCCTTTGCAGACATTGCAGCCTTTGCCACCGCAAATCAAGCAAGTGATATCAATTTCAGCACTTGGCTCAGTGAATGGGAAAAAGGATGGGCGGAATCGAACTTTGGTTTCCTTGCCAAACATCTCCTTGGCAAAGTGATACAAGGTATTTTTCAAATCAGCAAAACCTACATTTTCATCGACATAGAGTCCTTCTACTTGGTGGAAAATACAATGCGCCCGAGCTGAAATTGCCTCATTTCGATAAACGCGGCCAGGGGATAGCGTACGAATCGGAGGCTTTTGGTTTTCCATAACACGGACCTGTACTGAAGAAGTGTGGGTACGCAGGGCGATATCCGGATTCTTTTCGATAAAAAAGGTATCCTGCATCTCCCGGGCCGGATGATTTTCCGGGAAATTCAGTGCAGTGAAATTATGCCAATCGTCCTCGATCTCCGGTCCTTCGGAAAGGTTAAATCCAATCCGCTCGAAGATCTCAATGATCCGCTGCCGAGTGGCTGTCAGGGGATGAATGCCTCCCATTGGTGAATTAGATGGAGGAAGCGTCAGGTCAATACCTGCTGACTTTGACTTCTTGTTGGCCGAATTGACCTTTTCGATCAGTTCCTGAAATTTTTCCTCTGCGAATTGCTTGACGTTATTAATCAATTGCCCGAAGGCCTTTTTCTCTTCGTTAGGAATTTGTCCCATAGCGCCAAAGAGTTCACCCACCACACTTTTCTTGGAGATAAACTCCATTCGGTAAGCTTCCAGTTGGTCGGGGGTATTTGCATCTGCAGCAGCAATGGCAGCTTTGATGGCTTCTATTTTCTCTTGGTACATGGGATTCATATTAATCGAGTGACAAAGCTAAAGCTTTTGGGGTTTTTTGGAAAGCCTAAACTTCCATATTCGACATTCAGCAATTGTAATTAAAAATCCCTGTCCAACGTGGCGGATTAGAAGAACTTATCCTCCGGGCCGGATTAAAAATTAAGTAAGCTCAATAGTTCGGTAAGAATCAAGGATTGGAAACGGATCAAACCTAAACTTCGATTTTAACCGTCAGTATACCATGTTCGACATTGAAATAATTTAAAAAATCAGCTCCAAGCTTCGAGCTTTTCAGAGACTGGAGATCTAATAGCCTCGTAAATCCTCATTCATAATTCTTTTTTCTCCAATCAATCCAATCCCGAAACTCCTCTCGTATCTCCTTCCAAATACAAAAACAAGAAATCAATCTTAACAAACAACATTATGAAAATTCAAAATTATTTTAAAGTGGCTTTGGTAGCCTTCGTTTTTCTTTCTTCAAACCTAGCTTTTGGTCAAATGGAAAAGACCAAAATGGTAGGTGGAGCAGAAATGTATCCTTCCAAAAATATCGTTGAGAATGCAGTGAACTCTGCTGATCACACTACCCTAGTAGCTGCTGTAAAAGCTGCCGGTTTGGTAGAGACACTTCAAGGAAATGGCCCATTTACAGTATTTGCTCCTGAGAACTCAGCTTTTGATAAGCTTCCGGAAGGAACTGTAGAGACACTTTTAAAGCCTGAGAATAAAGCACAATTGCAAGCGGTATTGACTTACCATGTAGTAGCTGGGAAAATGGGATCTAAAGAAATAGCTGCTGCTATCAAAGCAGGAAACGGTAAAGCCACACTGACTACAGTGCAAGGCGGAACTATTACAGCTTGGATGAAAGGCAAAGACCTATATATCACAGATGCTAACGGAGGCCAGTCTAAAGTGACTATTGCGGATGTGTTTCAATCCAATGGTGTGATTCACTCAGTGGATACAGTAGTACTTCCTAAAATGTAAGACTGGGAATATCAAAAAACCGATAAAGTGATCAAATAATATTTAACTGAAAAAATCACTACTTCGGTTTAAATTAAAGCCTGCTGGGGATTGTCTCAGCAGGCTTTTCTTTTTTCTTTAGACTTCCAATTTAAGCCTTCAGACTTTTAACTTCAGACTTCTCATTTCAGACTTCTGACTTTACCAAGTTCTTCCACCACTCGGTCTGCCACGCTCCCAAGGGTTGTTGGATGGCTCAGGCTCTTTGAAGTTGCCAATGATATAAGTGAAGGTCAACATGCCGTACCGGGTCAAGACATTGGTAAAGACGTCTGTGATTGCTACATCGGAGATGATTCGGCTAATGCTGTTGTTTTGGTCGAGTAAGTCAAAGATCACGACTTTAAGTTCGGCTTTGTTATTCTTTGCGAAACGCTGTCCAGCCTCGATATTCCATAGCCAAACTGACTGATCCAATCCTTCAGACAATCCTCGGTAGAAGGTATTATTGATATTATTCCCAATAAAGGTCTTCCCGTTATTTGGGGAATAATACAGTCTTAGATTCGATTCTTGGATGTAATAGTTCTGATCCAAGTTTTGCTGTAAGCTGGAATTGACAATTGTGTAGGTTCCCGTAGTGCTGATCGTGAAGTCAACGTTCTTGCTGATGTTACTGCTCAGCGTAAAACCCTGACTCAGGTCAATGTTGTCGTTTAAGTTCAAATCACCATTGATCAAACCTGGAGTTCTGTTGAAACCCAGTCTTGTGTTAAGATTCAAGTTGGACTTGATTTTCTTCACTGGCATTCCATAAGTCAGGAAGAATCGAGTTCGGAAGTTACCATTCAAGTTTTCAGGTCTGGAGATTTGTCCACCCGGACGAAGGAGAATATCTCCATTGATCAGCGTATCCTGAGCCGTGAGAAAAGTACTGTTGCCGATGTAATTCGCAGTAGCAGAATAATTCACAAACATGAAAAGCGTTTTGGATTTCTCCAGATTCACCTTACTGATATTTGCAAAAATATTGTGGTTGAAGCTTTGTCCCAGGTTTGGATTTCCCACTCTTAGATTCAAAGGGTTTTGATTGTTTACTACGTTTTGAAGCTCACTTACACTTGGCTCATCGGTATCAGTTCGATAGCGAACTCTCCAAGAGAATCCGGTCTCCCGATTTCGAAAGTTGACATTTGCACTAGGAAGAATGTTATTAAAATCTCGCTTGAATATTCCAGGAGTAGGGAAGAAGGATTCATTGTCTAGTCTTGCATTTTGGTAGTCCAAGCTCAAGTTATAGCTGTAATTTTTGTTATTATAGGCATATCCAGTACGTAGCCGCTGTGTGATGAATTTATTATCAAACTCATTGCTCAATGCTGTATCGAGCACAAATTGATTTTCCCGATCTAATACACGAGTTTTCTGATCTGCCCGAGTATTATTGTTGCTGATCTGGTATCCCAGCGTACCAATTGATTTTTCACCAAGAGGTTCTGTCAAAGTTGCGTTGATTCGATAGTTAAAGCCATCATTTAATGCATCGGTACGCTGCTCGGTGGTATCCAGTTGATTTCTTCTATAATCCACACTTGCAGCCAGCAAGTCAGAAAGTTG
>JBBQDY010000099.1:0-9346 GCA_038320155.1 Cytophagales bacterium | reverse complement strand
CATCCAAGGTGTGCCCATAGCAGACGGCGGAGCGATAATCAGGGAGCCTTTAAATGTAGATTTTGGCATTTCAGCGGTTACTCTAGGCACATCCCAAAGTTCAATTCCATTTCTAATCAGGGCCTGATTGGTGTTCCATACCGCTCCATGAACAAAGACTGAACCGATGCCTCGATCCAGATTCTGGAGAATTCGTTGTGCTTTTCCCAAGGAGTAGGCAAATAGCACCGTATTTCTGCCTTCCGCAGCATTACTTTTCCACCACGAATTGATTTGAGAGAAGATTTCCACTTGCCTTTCCCACTTATAAATCGGCAGTCCAAAAGTACATTCGGAGACAAATTCATGACATTTTACAGGTTCGAAAGGTGCCGAAAGCCCATCATTTTCCACCTTATAATCTCCACTGACTACAGCCACTTTCCCTTTGTATTCTAATCGAACCTGAGCAGAACCAGGAATATGGCCCGCGGGATGGAGGGAGATTTTTACCCCGTTAATTTCTAAAGGTTCATGGTAGGCTATCGTTTGCAGACTTATTTCAGATCCTAGTCTTAGCTTCATTACTTCAGCCGAGTGGTGATGCGCCAAGTAATGATTCATGCCCCATCGTGAATGATCCGAGTGTGCATGGGTAATCACAGCACGATCAACAGCGCGCCAAGGATCGATAAAGATTCCGGCTGGAGGGCAGAAAAGCCCGGATTCGGTAAGTTCGAGTAGTGACACTGGATTGCTTTTTATTTTAATTCATAAAAGTAAAGTGTTTGAAAATCTTTTTCCACCGCTTCAGGATCTTCCCCAACTTTTGCATTTGAGAAAATAAGGTTTCTGACTACTTGAAGATTGATATCCCATGTTCCTTCCCACAATTTTTCTTCTTCTTTAAAAATTTGATAGTAGTTATGATCTTTATACTTATCTATTATGTCGTTAAATTCTTGACCACCCACCACATCCTGAGGCAGTGCATCCACCTCCTCTTGGGGAGCTGCGCCAACATAAATTGTCAAAAGGTAATCATTTGAAAAAGCGAAATATTGGTACTCCCCAGCAGCAAGTGAATTGTAAAAACCTTTAACCCCCTCTTCTCCTACTACTGGCCTAGCTAATTTGAATGATTTACCCGGGTTTAAATCCCATGAATTTCTAAGGTTTAAACTCGGGAAATCATATTCATACATTTCGGGAGAATTTGGGAATAGGACAAACAACCTATCTTTCTTTAGCTGAACTATCGGATCCAAGCTGATGTACTTGCCAGGCATTTCAGCCAAAACAGAAGTTTTTGGGATAAATTCAGATTTGAGAATTTTCAAACTCTCGGCATCTCTGATGGTCAAAAATGGGTAGGAAATACTGAATTCCTCATTTTTGTAAACCTCCGCAGCTTCACCTTCCTCTATCGAGAAAGTGTAAAGGTATTTTCCGAAAAGATCAAATGCTCGACTGCCACCAACTCGGCGCGTAACTAATTGATAACTGTAATTTAATTTTTCGATAAGTTGAAAATTCAAATCATACCGGTATAAGCCAGAATAGGTTTGTATAAGTATCCAATCTTCTCCCCAATATTTAGCCCCATAAAAGATCCCATCCTTGTAACTGTTTTTACCATCACCAGTGAGGTTAGCAATAGCCAATATTTCCCCGGAACGGGAGACATTGATAAACTCGCTAGTCTTCCAGTCATACAGCAGGTATGTAGAACGGTTTTCATTTGCATCAACCAAAGTAAATTCAGTCAATCTGTCAACGATTAAACTGTCCACAAGCAATAATTCTGGAATAGCTTTTTGAGAGGTTGTGTTTTCTTTGACGTCTTGTTCACAAGAACAGATGACTAAAAAAATAATTGAATAGGTAAAGAATGTTTTCATTAGGAGAATAATTTGATCCAAACTAATAAACATTTATCAAATCTGAAACTTGACTAATTTTTTTATTAAATCAAATCTCTTCAACTATTCGATTAGGCTTAGCATAGCTCAATCTGCTCAGCTTTTCTCCGATATGATATTCATCCAAACCAGAAACTGAAACCGTGTCCAAAGCATTCAAATCCAAAGAGCCATCAGCCCGAAGTCCTTTTTCATCTACAAAAATATGGTCGATATTTCCAATGACCAATACCGTCTGATTTACTTTCAAGGTTTGAGTTTCGACCAAGGTACAAGCCAACTTAAGAGGACTATTTTTTACAAAGGGCGCTTTGAAGCCTGAAATATATTCCTCCTGGAGTCCTGTGCCTTCAAATTCTGAACCTTCCCAACTTGCAGCGGTCCAATGCGCTTCCTTATAGAATTCAGAAGTAACATGATTCATGGTAAAGACCCCAGTTTCTAGGATGTTTTCCAGCGTATCTCGCTTAACAGTATGAGGTCGAAAAAGAATACCGACTAAAGGCGGTGAAGCTCCAATGTGAAAAACCTGTGAAAATGGAGCCAGATTAGTGATTCCATTAGAATTGACTGTCCCGATAAGATTGAGACTTTTATATCCAGAAAGGCAATTAATCAGATTTCTTCTGTAGAAAGAATCTTCAGCCAGAATAGATTCCCGATCAAAATGCTTTATCATTTAGCTATCGCTTCTTCAATAGAGTCACAATACTGAATATCAAGCTGACCAATAATATTGTCAGGGTGGTTTTGAAAAATCTGAATTTTAGCAATTTGCACCATTTTCTCAAACCATTTCTCTGGGGGAAGAATTTTCCGGTGTTTAGTCACACCGTATTCCAGCATATCCTTTTTCCAATGGATGAAATACCACTCCATCGTAGGTTGATGAAATGCTCGCAGAGAGCGCTTATCAAAAATGAATTTTTCGTAATAACCTGCTTTAACTACCTCACCTATACGTTCGAAGATTACTTTAAAGTCATCCATAGGAATGTAGTCGGAGAGTAATTCACAAATTATCGTTCGCTTTGCAGGACTAATCAAAACTTTGGCATATCGGACTTCAAAAGCTAATGTAAAATCCTTTGTTTCGGTTTGAAATTGAGTTTCGTTCATGACAAATGTGTTTACTAAAAAACAGATTTATTTTTTTGAGAATTAGAGCTTATTACATCCTTCTTGATCTGTAAGAGTTTCTCCTCTAAGATGGATGCATATTCAAGGGTTGTACGAAGCATATCATGCTGTGATTGAATTTGCTCTTTCAATCTTGCCAACTCCTTATTCACCTGAGAAATATTTTGATCATATTCTGATTTTAATCGGTCTTTCTCAAGCTGGGCTTTCCTCAATTCTTCCTTAAACAATAAGAATGATTCAGGTGGTGTCTTCATATTCACATTTCGTTCGTCTCGGGACCATACCCAAGTCACTTACACAATTGGGAGCCCATTTGTTTAAACAATTATTTTAAGGAGGACATTCCTCCGTCCAGGTGAAGTATTTGACCTGTCATCCAAGATGAATCTTCAGATAAGAGGTAAGTAGCAGCTTTTGCGATATCCTGGGGTGTACCTACGCGTCCTAATGGATGTCTTTTGTCTGATGATTCCTTTTTCTCGGGAGTTGCCAGGAGGCTCGAAGCCAGTGGAGTATCGGTGAGTGAAGGTGCAATTGAATTAACTCTTATCTTTGAAGGTGCCCACTCTGCAGCCAACGATCTCGACAAGCCTTCAATAGCCCCTTTTGCAGAAGCAATCCCTGCATGGAACCCCATTCCTGTCTGCACTGCCACGGTACTAAATAGAACCACTGAGGACGATTCCGACTTTTTCAATCCCTTTAAACAAGCTTGAAGCACCCGAACTGCCCCAAAAAAGTTGATATCCATTTCTTTTTGAAAATCCGGAAGAGAAATACGATGAAATGGCTTCAAATTAATCGTTCCAGGGCAATAGACTAATCCATCTATGACCTCAGGAAGCTCCGGAATACTTTCAAAATCTACAGAAACATCCAAAGCAGTAGTCCCTTCTCCACTCTTTGAGTATAAAAAAAGATTCGCCCCATTTTCCTTGAGCTCACTGGCCAGTGCTTTTCCGATCCCGGAATTCCCTCCAATTATTACAATGTTTTTATCTTTCATATCGTCCTTAGAAGTAATTTATAATGATTTTTGTTTGGAAAAAGGCGAAAAAAAACCGGATAGAGATCCGGTTTAATGTTGGCTTAGTTCCTTTTTTCGCTTATTTCTTGAGCTCAATGTATTTTAAGAATTCCATTCTTGTCTGCTCATCGTGTTGGAATTTTCCTGAATAGAATGAGGTCACTGTAGAACTGTTGGTGTCCTGAACTCCACGTGAACTCACACACATATGATAAGCATCCATAATCACCGCAACATCTTCAGTACCCAACGCTTCCTTCAACTCATTTCCTATTTGCATTGTAAGGCGCTCTTGAACTTGAGGTCTCTTGGAATAATATTGAACGATTCTATTGATTTTAGAAAGTCCGATTACATCGCCATTTGAAATGTAAGCGACATGGGCTTTGCCATAAATCGGAACAAAGTGATGCTCGCAGTGAGAGTGGAACGTGATATCCTTCTCCACAAGCATTTCATTGTACTTATATTTATTCTCGAAAAGCTTCGCGGCAGGCTTATTTTTAGGATTTAATCCGCTGAAAACCTCCTTCACATACATCTTGGCTACTCGATGAGGAGTACCTTTCAAGCTGTCATCAGTGAGATCCAGTCCCATGATGTGCATGATCTCACGAAAATGCTTTTCTATCAATTCAATCTTGAGGTCATCATCCATTTCAAATGCATCCTCCCTTAGAGGTGTCTCGAATGACGTTCCTACGTGCTCCTCTCCTATTTCCTCAAAAGAAGAGTTGGAAATATTAATTCCCATTGTATTCAACAAAGTTTCTTTCTGTTTCATAAAGTCGAATCTTTAATTCGAATTTCCGATCAATTTTTTCCCTCAAAATATTCCAAATAACCACTGCAATATTCTCAGCGGAAGGGTTAAGTTGACTGAATTCATCGGTATCCAAGTTTAAGTTTTTATGGTCAAATTTATTTAGTACGTGTTCCTTGATCAGATCGCTCAAGATTTTCATGTCATGGACATAGCCAGTTTCAGGATCTATCTCACCAACCAATTCCACAAGCAAATCATAATTATGTCCGTGGTAATTGGGATTATTGCATTTCCCGAAAACAGCCTTATTCTTCTCTTCACTCCAAGAAGGATTATTTAATCTATGTGCAGCATTGAAATGCTCTTTTCTGAATACGGATACTTTCATTGGATGTTGAACCCTAATTAATTTGTTTTGTTTAATTATTTTTAAATTTCATTAAACAAGATATTTAAACCCTTGCTTTACAATGAATTGTTTTTTGGTCATTATCTGCAAAAATACAGAATAATAATTGGTGGACATTTCTCGTTTAGACCTTGTACCCTTTCAAACCACCTTGAGCATTCCAAAGGTTCAATTTGTAGACGTTGGATTGTTTGACCTAACTCAGAAATCTCAAGGACAAATAAGTTTCATGGGAAATTTCTAGCCTTATCTTTGCATCAAACACTCCAATATGGGTTTACTTTCTTTCTTCTTCTCAGTATTACTTTTCTTGAATAGTTTTTCTCCTGTTGATTCAATCGAGTCTATTCCAATTGAGAAAGTAAACGATCCCATTTCTGAAATTTACTTGACATTAATTAATACGGATGGAGATTTACCCTCCGAAGAAATCTTCGAATTAGCTTACACAGGTTGGGATAAAATGGAAGGAGAGTTGAAGTCACCCTTGCTTACCATCATTGATTTTAGTCTTCCCTCTACCGAGCGAAGACTTTGGATTTTAGATCTAAATTCAAAAACTGTTCTCCTGAATTCAGTAGTCGCTCATGGGCGAAATTCCGGAGAATTGATGGCAAATAAATTCTCTAATCAACCAGAATCTTTCCAAAGCAGTCTAGGTTTTTATAAGACTGGAGAAACTTACACCGGTAAGCATGGCTATTCGTTACGCTTGGATGGATTGGAAGCAGGAGTGAATGACCAGGCAAGAAATCGTGCCATAGTCATTCACGGAGCAGATTATGCCAACGAGTCTTTTGCAAAAATCAATGGGAGATTGGGAAGAAGCCTAGGTTGCCCGGCATTACCAACAGCACTTTCATCGAAAGTAATTGATTTGATAAAAGATGGTTCCTTGATTTTTATTTTTGGCGAGGATGACAATTACTTGACGCAATCAATTCTGAGCAAGCCTTGAATTTTTACTCCGCAGGGAGTTCAAAAGCGCTTCATCCCGATTATAGATATCTGATCTGAAATTAGCTTTCCCATCTCGGTCTGCCCAGAAAGTCATGTAAAGTATTACGACTGGGATTTCTCGTTCCAGTTTTACCACTTCTTCGTTTTCTAGATGCATGGCTGTTTGGATTTTCTCATCTGTCCATGCCTCATCGTTTAGCAAGATCTTCGCAAATTGATCTGGGTTTTGAACTCGAATGCAGCCATGACTTAGTGCTCTGGACTCACGATCAAAAAGACTACGGGCAGGAGTATCATGGATATAAATGTTGTATTCGTTGGGAAACATAAACTTAACCAACCCTAAAGAATTGTCTCCACCTGGCCTTTGACGAATCAAATAGGGGAAATTTTCCCCATCTTTTATTTTCCAGTCCACATTTTTCACATTCAGTGACTCTCCATCACCAGTTACTACTTCCATATTCTTTCTACTCAGATAACTTTTATCCTTTTGCACCGCCGGGATAATTTCATCATTAGTGATGGAAGATGGAATGTTCCAATATGGGCTGAACACAATATAACTCATCGGGGCAGTGAAAGTCGGTGACTCATTGTATTCCTTACCTACTATAACTTTACCTGAAAATGTAGTGTCAGATTTTTTCATGTAATCCAACTGATAGTTAGCAATATTTACTAGAACCATTTCTTGATCCCAATCGAGCTCAGGCATCCATCTGAGTCGCTCCATATTGATAGACGCGATGTCAATCAAGTTCTGAGGTGATTTATTAAGAGATTCCGCCACTAAGGACCCGATTACCCCATCTGGATTCATCCCATTTGATTCCTGATATTTCTTTAATCCAGCTAGCAGAGTAGAGTCAAAAAGTGATGGATCTTCCATTTCATAGGGTTTCAAAAAATCCCAAAAGATCAATCGCTTGCGAATAGCGGGAATAGCCGCATGTAGTTCGCCCACTTCTATTGCGCCATCAACCGCTTCGTAGGTCCAGGTAAGCGTATCATTTTTTTGAATTTCATACAAATTCTGAATGGCATTTCTTCCTTGAGCATACAGTTCTGAACTTGGTCGTAGCTTCAAAAATATAGTTTCGATGGATTTGCCATTCGCAATTTCGGCTAACATTTCGGAATAATTCACCACACTTTCTTTCTCCTCAAATTTCCAGTTAGGATCAAGAGATGACGGATTTACCTTTCCTTTTTCGAGGTCTTGAGCTAAATTAAAAAAACCATCCGTTAGCAAAAGTTCGAGATTCACCTTTTCTTCGGAAGAGAGATTCTGGAATTTCTTATTCTTTTTCTCCGGATCAGAAGATAGGTCATAGATCTGTAGCAGATTATAATCTTCTGGTTGCAAACCATCGAATTTTACGTCTTCTATGTACTCAAGCATATCCTCTCCGGTCTTAGAAAGCTGACCATTGAAAAGCCAAATCTCCATATATTCTCTATCTGCATAAAAGCTCTGGATCTCCTTGAAATAATCCGAATTAGTAAGCACTCCTGATTTTTCCACTGTTAGTGTGGCATTCAGTTCATCTGATAAATCAGATCTTCGCTGGTTGAAATACCAGATAGATCCTAAGGCTAGGATTATAACTGCAAATACAACAATAACTATACTCTTATTTGTTTTCATAGAGGGTTTTTTAAATCTCAATTTTTTAAGCAAAGTTCATACTTTTTAATTTTTACAACTCAGAAAAGGGTAAAGTCAAAGTAATCCATTTAATATTCAGGATATTAAAAAATAATCTGGAGAATTATATTTTTGAATAAAATATACGCTTGCGGATTAAATTACCCAAAAGGAGGTAAGGCGATAATTATTTGAGGTTTATTTACGCAGCGCCGCTAACACTTCCGCATCCCGGTCATAAATATCTGGTCGGAAATGCCCCTGGCCTTTAGAGTCTGACCAAAAAGTAAGATACAATATCGCCACCGGGATTTTACGATCCAGTTTTACGATTTGCTCTTTGGACTGATGCATGGCGGCATCGATTTTCTCGGGGGTCCAACTCGTATCATTTTTAAGCAGTAGCGCAGCAAAATCGGCTGGATTTTCTATCCGAATGCAACCATGACTAAGGGCCCGATCACCTTTTGCAAAGAGGTTACGTGCTGGAGTATCATGAATATAGACCGAATGCTTATTGGGAAACATAAACTTCACCAAGCCCAAGGAATTGCTTCCTCCCGGCTTTTGCCTTACCATGTAGGGAAAAGATTTTGAGGACCAATTAATAGAACTTGGATCCACAAGCTTCCCGGAATTGGTAACAACCTCCATGTTTTTTTGGCTAAGGTAATTTGGGTTCTTTCTTACCGAAGGCATGATCTCATTCTTCGTGATCGAATAGGGAATATTCCAATAAGGGCTAAAAACGAGATAACTCATCTCTGCCGTAAAGATGGGTGATTCATGGTACTGCTTGCCTACTATCACTCGAGCAGTGAATAGCGTGTCGAGATTTTTCAGGTAGTCCAATTGGTAATTTGCAATATTGACAAGAATAAACTCACTGTTTTTGACCGTATCAGGCAGCCATCTAAGTCGCTCTAGATTTACCGCAGCTTTATCCATCAGATCTTTTGGAGAAGTACTCAAGGCTAGACCAGTCATCTTCCCAATCGCGCCATCGTCCTCCATCCCATTACTTTTTTGAAAAGATTTTACTCCAAGCCACATCGTCGAATCGTAGAACTTTTCACTGATTAGTGGATAATTATTTAGATATCCCCAGAATTTTAACCTTTGCCTTAGTGCCGGGATTGAATTATTCTCTTCTCCCACTTTGATGGTTTTATCTATTTTGATCCGCTTCCAATTCACCGTGTCTACTTTTCTTCGCTCATCCAAGGATCTTAAGACTTCTCTACCTTTTCTATACATAGTGAAATCAGGATAGAGTTTTTCGAGTTGTCTTCGAATATCACCTGCATTATGACCTGCATTAAGCAGCGCACTATAATCCGCCTTCTTCGTTTTGGACGTGATTTCCCAATCTGATTTTAAAGAGGCTGGATCAACCTTTCCTAGCTCCAAATGACGGGATAAATAGAAAAAAGCGTCACTCAACAATAGGTCTAAATCTGCAACATCTCCTGGATTATTTGCAATCCCA
>JBBQDY010000098.1:0-9452 GCA_038320155.1 Cytophagales bacterium | reverse complement strand
GTAAGTTTCAAATCTCTACCTCGGCTCAATTCGATCCGATTGGCTGGGTGTCTCCCAAAATAATACGTAGCCAAAGCTGCATATTTATTTCCCTCACTGATATCTACCGGCCACCATTTGCCATCAGCATAAAACTCAGCCCAACAATGGTACCCATCAATCCCGCCTTCATTGCGATCCGAAGGAATCGATGCTCCAATCGCAAACCTTGCTGGAATATCCACAGATCTTGCTAAAGAGATAAAAAACGAATGAAACTCCGTGCAATTTCCAGTTTTGGAATCACAGGCATAATTGGAGTCTCCTTTTCCATAGTCCCCAAATTTCATGTAGCGCATGTTGTCGATGACGTAGTCGTAAAGTACTCGCGCTTGAATCAAATGCGATTCATTAATCTTACTCCCGAGTTCTTCCTTGGCTATCTCTTCAAATCTACCACCCGTGGGCATCAGTTTGGTCGAGGCTAGATAAAGTGACTTATCAGGCAACGGTGCATCATATGGCCCTTTTTCTTTTCGTTTTACGGCATAGGTGAGCGAAATTTCCTCTCCTGAATTTTCTGGGCTTAATTCGATAAACAAAAGTGTATTCCCGTAATTTCCATCCTTTATTCTTTTGGCGCCTTTTGGAACTGAAGACTCCAAAAGCTCAATTTCTTGAAAAGGATCCGACTCGGCGATGGGAATCCACATTCTGGCCGGACCTTCCAGTTGTGGGATTTTTGCTGTGTAGTAGAATTCAAACTCATCGCTTCCTTCCACGACTCCCAAAAGCGTATTATTTGATTGCTCAAGGGCTACTCTAAACCAAGTTTTATCTTCTTTATTTTGCTTCCATGAGTAGAACGGTTTCCCGTTCAATTTATGAACAGTAGTGGATGTCACATCCATTCCGCCAGGCTCTCCGGCCATGAAAAAATCCACATCATAGACATCTCCGCTTTCATCAACCAAATCCACACAGGCGAAATGGCTCTTGGGACCAAGGTTTGACAAATATTCGGTATGCACTCGAACGAGCTTCATTTTCATATCGTGATTTTCATCCTTCACCGGAAAGAACCCATCATTCTTTTCGGTTTGATCTGCAATAAAGGCTTTGATCCCATCCTCAATTTGGGCGATACTCACCTTTGGGGCACTTGATTTTGAAGCCTCTTTCACTTTCTCTGCAGACTCTTTTTGTCCACAGGAAAAAGAAAGCCACACTATTCCTACTAAAACACCTAACTGGGTGATGGACATTTTTCTCATGGCTGAATTTAAAAGCTCTTTTCCGTTTTATTGAAAGATTCTGGATATTCATTTCAGGTTGAAGTCTGGAAATCCTGAAAAAGCAACTCCCAAAAAAGGTTTTTTAAAAGATGTTTGTCTGTATTTTTCCGATTAACAATCCTGATAACGAACTCAAGAATTTAAAAACTACTATCGCCCCATTCTTCGTGATCGGAAACGCAATTCTACCAGCAACGAAAACGGAAAGGCATCAAAAGACCTTGGCGCACTTTGGGCTAGATTCTACAGCGAAGGTATTCTAGGCAAAATTCCGAACACTCTTAGTTCTGAAGTCTTTTCAATTTATATGGAGTATAATCAACTATATGGGAGAACACACCGCCGTGGGAAAAAAAGCAGCTCACCTAGATTCTATTCCCAATGGCCTTGTCGGTAGAGAAGTCAGTGGTGGAACTCATGAAAAAAGAACTGCAAAAGGTGATCCGATGAAAAGAATTCCTTCGGCATGGGACACGATCTGGAAAAATGAATCCAAGCTCAATCGAAGATACACTTCAGACTTTGAGGTCTACGGTTCTAAATCAGAACAACGAAAAACCTTTGAGGTAGAAATCTTTCTTGCAGTCGCTGAATAGGCTTTGATTCTTGAGTTGATTTTTGTTTTTTGAAGGAACTTAGCTCCAGATTGACCTATGAACCTCTACAAAAAACTTATTTTTCCGCTTCTGATCACCTTGATTCTGGGTTTTACCAAACTTTATTTTGAAGGTGATTCGAAATCTTGGGAGGGTGTGCTCGCCTATCTGCCGCATGTCAATACCGTTTTGATTATTTGCGGATTTACCTGGTGCCTGCTGGTTCTGACAAAATTCGGTAAGAAAACATTACTAAAGCAATACGACATCAGTAAGGAGGACAATCTAAAAGCCAGAAAGGTCTATACCCAGATCAACGTGCTGGAGAAAGTCGCCAATTTCATCATTATTTTGCTTGGCATTGGGTTGATTTTGATCTCGTTTGAGTCAATCCGACAGATCGGAGTAGGATTATTTGCTTCTGCAGGAGTAGCAGGGATTATTATTGGTTTCTCGGCGCAGAAGGCAATCGGAACCTTGATTGCTGGTGTTCAAATTGCCATCACACAGCCTTTTCGCCTAGAAGATGCCGTGGTCGTCGAAGGCGAATGGGGGTGGATTGAGGAGATAAATTTGAACTACGTGGTGGTCCGAATCTGGGATCAGCGGAGATTGGTTTTGCCTTCGACTTACTTTCTGGAAAAGCCCTTTCAGAACTGGACTAGAACCACATCAGATATTATTGGGTCAGTTTTTATTCACACAGATTATACAATCTCCTTTGAAGCACTTCGTGCAGAACTTGACCGAATTTTGGAATCGACGGACCTTTGGGACAAAAAAGTAAAAGTACTTCAGGTCACGGACGCCAAGGAATTCACTGTGGAAACAAGAATCCTAGTCTCAGCCAAAAATTCCCCAACGGTTTGGGATCTTCGAGTCTACGTCCGAGAAAAGATGGTGGAGTTTATTCAGAAGAATTACCCTGAAAGCTTACCAAAAACTCGAATTGATCTATCGCCTTCGGAAACAAAATAATTTGAATTACTTTTCCTCTACAAAATACATCAGGATTTCGCCTTTGTTTTTTGCTGCGATTTTTCCCCGGCTTTCAAATACAAAATCATCTTTGCAAGCTAAATACGTGGAATGAGAAACATTGACCTTTCCCGCCAAAGAACCTGATTGGATTCTATCTGCGGTATTTACTGTATCTCCCCAAATATCAAATGAGAATTTCTTGAGGCCCACTACTCCTGCTACCACTGGTCCAGTGTTTATCCCCACCCGGATTTTGAAATACTCCCTGATTGCTTCTGGTTTTTCTTTTCCATAAGCGGCTATAAAATCTCTCATTTCGATCCCCGCTCGAATGACATCTGAGGCTGAGCCGGTTTCTCCCGTGACACCACAGGCACTCATGTAAGCATCACCGATGGTTTTTATTTTTTCCAGACCGTATTTAGTGGTGATCATGTCAAATTTTCTGAAACAATGGTCCAATTCCGCTACCAATTCCTCAGAAGATATTTGGGAAGAGAATTGGGTAAAATTCACAAAATCAGTGAACATAACTGTAGCGTCGGATTGTAGTTTTGCCTTCGCAAACCCATTTTTTTTCAGCTCATCAGCAGTTTCTTTTGGAAGAATATTCAATAACAAATCCTCTGAGCGTTTTTTCTCTTTGAAAAGCTCCTGATTCTTTTTTCGTAGATCCTTGGTTCGATCTGCTACGCGTTGTTCCAATTCTTGATTGTAAACCTCCAACTCCTTATTTGCCTTCTCCAAACTGGCATACAGACTGGCATTGGAAAGCCCGGCCTCCATAAAACCTGATATTGATACCAAGGTGTCCAAATCTCCCTCATCCAAAGGCGGGTAGAAAGGCCACGCTTCTTTTTCTCTTCCTGTGACCATCCATGCTATAATTTTGCTTCTCATCCGGATCGGAACAGCTATAAAAAAAGGCAAGATCAAGTCCTTACGAATCTGATCGATCAAATCATTCGTTGTGATATTTTTGTTGGCAAGAAACGGGCGTATTATCGGGCTTTCCACTATCAAAAAATCTAGCTGTCGGTTGTGAATCTGGTCCACTTCTTCACGCTCGTAGCCCATGTGAAACTTTGGGCTAAAGCCTTTGGAATGGCCATTCACTGCCCATAGAACAACCGTCTTATCCATTTTGAGGGTGGTATTTATCAATTCCAATGTGTTTCTGAAAAAATTCTCCTCATAGATCTGATGGCCAAATGCATCATGCAAGGCTGACAATATTGTGAATCCATTTTCCTTTTGGATCAATTTGCGCTTCAATAAGGATATCTGAGAATCACTCCTGATATTTTGCCCGGCGACTTCATCGGAGAGTTGACTATAGTAGTCGACTTGCCTCTGTAATTCTGCTATTAAAATATCTTTAGGATCTGCGCTCATTGGATGTCAAACAATCTCTTCACTGAAGAGGCAAAATAAGCCTGTCCAATCTAATACCTGCAATTCATTTTTAATTACTGCAAGTTCTCCCGCTTCATAAATCCCAAGCAATGGGAATTCACCGTTGATGGCTTCCTGTACATGTCTCACATCTTCATCGGTTTGATTAGAGTAGGCCGCCGCCCGTCCAGAACAGTTAATGTACATTCCAAAAATAATCCTTCTATTTTCAGCTATCACATTATTTATCAATTTCTTGGTTCGTTTAGAAACATAATCCATTTCAAAGCTCCGTCGCATCAATTGAACTTCAGTGCCTTCTGAAATATCCATCTCAGCCATAAAAAGTCCTTTTGAATCTGGATCTACTCCAACACACATCCGATTGATGTAATTGCCGGGATTATAAGATTCCCATTTGTCTCCCATGTTCTTGCCTAATGTGACAAAAAACTTGAGCTCTTGGGGATTTTCTATTAAATCATCTCCCAAAATACTTCCCACCACATCCAAAGCAGGTTTGTGATCTAGTTCCAGAATACTCGCCCCTTTTGTGGCCGTCACGGTATGATAGGCACTGGCTGGCTGGCAACCATGCATGATCTGCGTATCAATCCGGATATTTCCATGAAGTATTAGTGCCATTGCGGCATTCTGGCTCATCTCGGTACCACACCACTGACGCGTAGGCTTGAATTTCATATCACCTAGCATTCGAGCACCGATAACATTTGGCCAGTGGCTCAGACTTTCGTTCATCCCATTTATAAAAGGGGTACCGTAATTCATCTTAAATCGACCTTCCAGGCGATTGACTGCATCAAAAAGGAGCAAAATCTGAGGGGCCGTATCATATTTTTTTGAAGCGATCTTTTCTCCCAAGGCCTTCCCTGTTTCATATTCATGAAATCCAATCCCCTGCTCAATCAATAAATCAAATTTGATTTGGGATTTCCCGAGCAGCCCTATTACCGTCTGGTAGCCATCATAGCCGACTTCATCATTGGTGCAGGTACCATTAGCAAACCCTCCAAAATATTGCGCCTGTGGACCTAAACATGACTTCACTCCTTCGAAAAAACCAACAGGATCATGCCTTGAGGTACAAAACAAAAAACAAAGCTGAACTTCCTCAGCGGAAAGTTCAGCTTTTGACAATGCTTCTTTCGAAGCCTGCACTCCGGCTTTTCGAGAGTCCGAGGACTCAGAAAATCCCACTCCAAATGAAGTACCGGTGGTCATTTTTACTCTTCAATTACAACTTCCGTGGTAACTCGGAGTGGCAATTCAATTGTGTTTTTAATTGGAGACTTTTTATCCAAGGTTTCTTTGGACTTGATGAGTTGCTCTACGCTCGCTCCATTTTTGCCTTTCAAAGTTACTTTATAGTGCAAATCCAGCGGTCCATTAGGCTTAGATCTGTCCATGCCCAATACTCCATGAACATCAAAATTCACGAATACCTCCACGTTAATTTTCTCCAACTCTGTCCCGAATAAAGCTGCGTTGGTAGCAATTCCAGCCGTAAGACAGCCGCAAAGTGCTGATGCTAAGTATTCTACCGGATTAGGATGCTCATCTGAACCTCCCAATACAGCGGGCTCATCTACCATCAGATGAAATTTGCTGGCTTCACTCCGAATATTATTCCCATTGGAAAAAAGCTCCGAAACAGTTACTGAGGCTTTGGTTCCTCCTTTCCATTCGGATTTTGCTTTAAACTGGACCAATGCTACTTTTGGATCATTTTTGATGGCTCCTGTGAGCGCCTCGATATTGTCAAGGTTTACTCCGTTTTTAATGTTTGGCATGTTTGAAAAAAGTTTTTAGAGATAAAAATAATGCATGAAATATACCAAAAATAGGGGCTAGTCCAAACTAACCCTTATATTTAATCGACCTACAATCAAAAGATTAGCTTTTTACTCCATTTATTTTTTCCCAATTATGTTTCAAAAAAATCTTCAAAAAATTCAACCTGATGCGGAACTGCATCAAATGCTCCAATCTATTACTAGATCAAAAAAAGAAGAGTTTATCGAATTAATCTTTTCTCTACTCAAACAAGCAAGTACCACAGAGCATCTACTTGCGATGCAATATCTTTTCACAAGCTTTAGCCTAAAGAAATACCCCGAGGAATTTTCGGATTACCGCCCCGAATCTAAAGATCCCGCCCAGCAAAAAATCAATCAAATCCGACAAGCTCAGGTCGAAAAAATCCGAAGATGGGAGGCGAATATCCTCATGGTATCCCGGGAGGAAATGACTCACCTCTGTTACGACATGAATTTGCTTGCAATCCTGGGCAAAGACCCCTATATGTTCAGGCCAAACTTCCCGGTTCCAGCTACTGTATTTCCACTCAGTAAACCAGTCAACTTAATGCCATTTAGTCCCATTGCCTTGGAGATATTTAGGTATTGGGAAAAGCCTGACCATCTTCCTGTGAGAGATCCGTTATTGGCAGAGGGGATACCCGAAGGGATAAAGGATTTGTTTACTATCCCTCATAAAGATCCTGACCAGTTCAACCATCCTGAGACCCATGATGAAGCAATGGATTTTCTGAAACAATTTTTATCCAATAGTTTGAACCAGGATACGGTGGCGAAAATCCACGATCCATTGACCAATGGCACTCATTTCGACAGCATTGAGCAACTTTATACCTTCATCCGGGCTTATTTGCTGATTGGATTGAAATATAAATTCTTCGAAGGGCAAAACATGGAGCGAATTGTAGATGAGCACTATGGATTTAATATTGTCTTAAATCCTCTGGTCATCGGGCAATTTGAAAATTATGTCGAAGAAGCAATCGAGCAGATTATCGAAGAGGGCGAAGGAGTTTGGGGGATTCCCCCTGCCTTGGGAAGCCATTTTTGGGTCTTCCAGACTGTGATTGACGCCATGAAGCAAGAGGCTAAAGAGTCTGATTTACCTTTCGAACCCGCACTCCCGGTAGTTTGGAATCCTACTTGCTCTTCGCTGGATGACCGGCATTTGATCAATTCGATTCCCAATATGCCATCCAATGCGACCTATCAGGTGACGAATCAGGTCGCTGTCGAAGCCATGCAGCTTTTCAATGAGGCGTATACTACGATGATTAGAATGCTCAGTGGGTTTTTTGGCCATTATGAAATCGATCAAACCACCGGAATCCGTCCGCCTCAGGTTAATGCTTATTTCCAAACTGCTTTTTACCCCTTTATGACCAATGTGATTCGCCCGCTTGGTGAGATGATTTGTCGACTGCCTGCTGATGAGAATTTTGTCCCGGATGGAGGAAAAGTTCCTGATCGATGTGCTGGACCTGACTTCTTATTTGACATCCCCCAATCTGACAGCGCAGCTAGAGATGAGGCAATTATGCCCTACTTAACATGCCAAGAATATCTTGACAAATTTGAATGGATGAAGGTGAAAGCACTTGATTTAAAAACCCTTTGTGAGCAGCGCGGATATCATATGGCTTTTTATCAGCAACAGGATGCACGGGATTTTCCTGTATCCTTTGGCTATTTGGCTGAAAATTTTGAGCGAATCGGGAAGAATTTCGACGCTTATTGGAAAGGCGGAATGGTCGCTCCTATCTCCTCCAGAGGCTTTCAAAATTATTCCACAAACTTTAACTGATACTTTTTATGTCCACTCTTAGCATTTCTTTTGACGGTTTTTTCCAATGCCGACTAGCTACTGACCCTGATCCCTCCAATGAGCAGCGTGGAGTCTCAGGATTTACCTACTCCGTCGCAGGGGAAACACTACTTGACCCTTCGATTTGGTGTCAAGCAAAAGATATCAAAGCTGCCTACGGGATGAAAGAATCCGCCTTCCAAGATCCGCTTCGATGCAATCCACAATTTGACATCAAAAATATCCGCGAAGCATCTCCCGATTTTGAGGATTACAACAGACGGGGAATTGGGATTAGTGTCAATAAAGTGGAAATCGATGGAGAAATTGTGACCGATTTGGACAGCAAATTAAACGGTGCCCTTTGCAGGTTTGCCAATAGACCTATTTCCAATGGGCCATACAAAGGGCCGATTTTTGAAGGCAGAAATCAGATCACTTCTGACGGAGATCCGGATCGATTTACAGTCAATCCGTTCCTATTTACGATTTCCACCCCTGATGATTCCAAGACCATCCTTAGTCGATTTGACCCTTTGGATTTTGATAAACCGGATGATCAACTTTACCAAGTATTTCCAAATGCAGTGGTTGATCGCAGGCTTCCCTACCAGCGGTTCGCACTTTCAACTGATGGATTGGCACAAATTGGTCTTACCTCGGATGACTTAAATACGTTCTTCCAAAAACGGATGGATTGGCTTAAAGGAAAAATCGTTGAGGCAGAGGCTGTAGAAAAACCTGCTCTGGCAGAAGCCTTTCGGTCTAGACTTTTCGGAGTGAATTTTTTCACACAAGCCACGGGACCTACCGTCCTCGCTAATCGACTCTTAAGCAGAATACCTCTTCGTCAACTTTACAGACATTCGATCAGGGGAAATACCAGTATGATTCCTATTCCAATAGCGGATGCGGAGTTTTTTGCACCTTATCAAATCGACGCTGAAAAAGAATGGGAGATTCTCTATTATCTAGGACAATACGATGGGGACCTAATGGCTGGCTGGTGCAGCGGAACGCTAGATATTCCTTTGAAGTAATCCTTAATACTAACTTTGAAGCTCAGTTTGACTATTCTGAGCTTCTTTTCTTTTACCATGTGGACTTGCCCGATTTGCGAAAGAGATTTGAAAAAAGAAAATCAATGGCACATGTGCATCAAAGCGGATTTGAATACGCTTTTTGCAGGAAAGCCTAAAGAGTTGGAGTTTGCTTTTGATAAAATCTTAGCAGAAATCTATGACTGGGATGATGTGATCGTCAATAATACTAAAAACGCAATCATGTTCGTACATAAGCAGACTTTTTTGGTCATCAGGCCCAAGAGCAAGTTTTTGGATTTACAATTTTACTCGAAAGATCAGCAGACCTGTCCTCCATTTTTCAAATCAACTCAGGTCTCCAAAAAATTTGAAAATCACACTCGCATTACGACTTTAGAGGAGCTTTCGCCGATCTTACTTAAGCATATACGGAATTCCTACGAACTGCTTTAAGTCCATTTATTTGCCAAACTACGCGATTATCGTATCTTATTTGAATGCAAAATTGGCTCAAATTTTAC
>JBBQDY010000097.1:0-9550 GCA_038320155.1 Cytophagales bacterium | reverse complement strand
AGAAAGTATTTCTTCCGATCAGATTATAAAACTAATAGAAGCAAAAATTCAAAATGTCGATTTCAAGAGTATAAGAGAAGATGTTGTACGTTTTATTCCGGATGATAAGATCATTGCTATCTGGAGCCCAAATTACTTCCTGGACCTTTTGGATAAGTTGAAGTTCAAAGTCGATTAGGCTGGCAGAGCTATCAATAAATAATATGTGTATCCGTAAAGCTGCACGTAGCCAAATTTGTTACTGTTTTGATTTGAAAAATCCCTCCCGATATTCGGGACAGGCTCTTGCACCCTTTGATCCCGATGGCCATCGGGAGGGGAATTTGATCCGAATCCGATCAAGATTTTGTTTTAATTCCTTACGTGCACTTATAAGGATACACATAATAAATAATGACGTGAAGCGTGATTGGAAGCTGGTAAGGGTGAAGTGCTAAATTAAGTGTAATTAGCTTAGAATAGGAACCACAAAATCCACCACACCCCAAGGACATTAATACCAAACCCACAGGGATTCTTAGGCTAACAAAAGATGAAAAAGAAGAATGATATTATTATAAAGAAATATTTAAAATAGTTGGTGTGTAAAATTGCTGACCTCTAACACAAACAAAGCCTCCCAGAACATTCTGAGAGGCTTTTTTGGTTGTGGAGCTGGTGAGATTCGAACTCACGTCCAGATAAGGAAACAGCGTACCGTCTACATGCTTAGTCACCTGTTGGTTTTTCGATCGAAATATGCTGGGTGACACACCTAGTTTCGACTTAGCTACTAAATCTTAAGCCTGCATAATAGCATCACAAGCAGCATTCCGATCAAGTCGACATCCCGGGATCCACCCCGAAAGGACGGGGGGCGGAGGGATGTGGCTGGGGAATTGCTCTCGCAACTCAACCCTTTAAGCTTTCTTTCCTGTTAAGGTAAGATTAGGCAGCCATAGCGTAAGAATCTTCGCCATTTATGGTTCGTATGAATCTTTTAAGGCCGTACATACTCCAGCCTGCATGCGAGCCCGATTTTTACACTTACTGTCAATACCGGTCAGCCCCATTTGAGATAGGATGACAAAAGTAAGCGTTTTTTGGTTCCATAGACCATTTTTTCGGGCAGTAAATGTTTTCTTAAATACCCGGAATTTCATTTCCTTGTCTTTCAGTTGCTTAGTTGAAAATATCTGAGAATAGTCTCCAAAGCCCTCCCTGAATATGGAGATTTTTATATCTTGCAGCGATGGAAAATTTCGTCGTTTCGGCAAGGAAATACAGACCCGCGGACTTCAAAAGTGTCGTTGGACAGAAGCATATTACTACTACGCTTCAAAATGCGATCAAAAACAAGCACTTAGCTCAGGCATTCCTGTTTTGTGGACCTCGAGGTGTAGGCAAAACTACTTGCGCCAGAATCTTGGCCAAGACCATCAACTGTGAAAATTTGCAAGCAGACTTCGAAGCCTGTGGCAAATGCGAATCTTGCGTTTCCTTCCAAAACAACAGCTCATTTAATATCTATGAGCTGGATGCAGCTTCCAACAACTCAGTAGATGACATTCGTAATCTCGTGGATCAGGTCAGATATGCTCCTCAGAAAGGTGACTATAAAGTCTACATTATTGATGAGGTGCACATGCTCTCGACGAATGCATTCAATGCATTTCTAAAGACTCTTGAAGAGCCGCCTAAGTATGCCATCTTTATTTTGGCGACGACAGAAAAGCATAAAATCCTGCCAACTATTTTATCCCGTTGCCAGATTTTTGACTTCAATCGAATTCAGGTAAAGGATATCGCCTATCATTTGGAAGAAATAGCTCAGAAAGAGCAGGTAGATTATGAGGAAGAAGCGCTTCGACTGATTGCTGCCAAAGCTGATGGAGCCTTGCGGGATGCGCTTTCGATTTTTGATTTGATTGTGACCTATTCTGCCGGAAAAAAAGTCACCTACCAAGAGACGATTGACAATCTTCATATCCTCGATTACGATTATTATTTCAGAGTCGTGGACAGTTTTCTTAAAGAAGATATGTCTACGGTTCTGCTGACTTTTGATGAGATTTTGAAGAAAGGATTTGATGGGCACAACTTCATCGTAGGAGTGTGTGAGCATTTCCGGGATCTCTTGGTTTCCAAAGATCCAGCAACCATCGAATTGATTGAAGTGTCTGAATCGACTAAGAAAAAGTATCTGGAGCAGTGTCAATCTACTTCGGTTTCATTTTTACTTTCCGCCTTGAATATCGCCAATCAGTGCGATATCCATTACAAGACCAGTAAAAACCAACGGCTTCATGTGGAATTGGCCCTGATGAAAATCGCCAAACTTCCACAAGCTTTCCGCTTGGCAATGGTGGCGGCTGATGATACAAAAAAAAAAGCCTGAGTGAGGACCTGGATGAAGCTCCCAGTTCAAACACACCAGTACTGAAAGAATCGGAAACAGATCATGTAGCGCCCTCTGCGGCCTCGAAGTCAACTCCACTTCCTAAGACGATTTCTATTCCCAAAAGCCTAAGCCAAACTCAAAAACTGGTGGATGATAAGGCAAAAGTTAAAAACCAAGCTGAAGAAAAGCCAATTCAGAATCAAGGGCTCCAGCCAGTTGAAGCCGTAGTTTTACTTACCCAAGAAGCCCTGGATTTGGCAATGCCACGAATTAGAGGGTATTTTCAAGATCTTGGAAAAAGTATGGAGCTAGCTATTTTGGGACAGGAGATCAAAATCGTGGATGGCCTACTTATCCTGGAAGTGATGGGTCAGCTACAAGAGGATCTAGCCGATAAGATGAAGTCTGAATTGATTCGGATGCTACGCGAAATCACCAAATGCACCAAAGTCACGATCAAGCTGGAGGTCAAAGAAGAGATGCAATCAAACGCGAATAGACTTTATACAAGTACGGATAAATTGAATCACCTGAAGACGATCCACCCGGCGCTAGGTGACTTTCAACGAAGATTTGGGCTGGAGACTGACTTTTAGAAATCTAGCGAAATCCCGAAATTAATCAGGTTTTGAAGCTGAACTGCTTGTTTTGATGTACCATCATCTTGCTTGATAAACACCTCCTCATCGTAAATAATCACGGTTTCAATTCGAGTAGAAATGAATTTGTTGACTTTCATCCGAATGATGGAGTTAAAATTCACAACCAAATTTCCGAATCGTTCATAGTTGGAGAATAAGTTGATGTCGGATTTCCAAGTTATATTTTCCATAAGACGGATATCAGTTACCGAAGCGGCTATCGAGACCCCTGCTTCAGCTCGGACATTTTCTCCTGGCTCCACTCCAAATGCTCCAGCCCTGCTTAACGAGTCATTCATGACGATAGTAAATCGACCGGTGAAAGGAGATAAGATGACTGAAATTTTACTTTTGTCTTGATAGGTTTTTCGATAATTCAATCCAGTGGAAGATTGTACATAGCCAGGGGAAAGTAGGTCTGATATTTTAGTGCGTGTTTCAAGATCACTTCCTGATGGGCGGGAAAATTTGTAACCCGCCATCAATTGTGTTCTTGCGTCCAGCTGGGTCGATAAGTAGAAGAATTGGCTCAATTCTCGACCATAGTTACTTACAAATTGAAAATTATCATTGGTCTTTCTAGTCTGAAAATCTCGGTCACCCTGTCGATTAAAGCCCAAATTCACATTCAGTTGGGTATCCCAAACCTTGTTTTCCTTTTTGTAATTCGCAAAAAGCGAAAGTCCAGAATTCAATGCAAAAGTACTTGCTCCACCTGCTGCCCAATTGGAAAGCGTCACCTGTTGAACATTCAGATTATAATTTCCGCCAGTTTTCCAAAAAATCTCCTTTACCGGTTCATCAACAATTAAAGAGTCTCCAAGCATGAGGAGCGTGTCTCCGTTGATCAAAACAGTATCAGGAATGGTAAATCTGTCCTGAGCCTGGATGTGTTGGCAAAGGAAAATTAGTAAAAGCCCGAAAATCAGAAAATGCTTTGACATCTATAACTAAAAGTGGGGGATTGGGGGATCAGGGCCGAAAGATAACTAATTTCTGCCCAATGGAAATGATGTTTTGACTTCCGATTCCATTCCAGGATTTCAATTCATCGACCGAAACGCCGTATTTTTTGCTAAGATTAAATACCGTATCCCCACTAGAAACGGTATGGGTGATTTTGCTTGGTGAGGAGGGTTGTGGAGTTGGAGCGGCCTGAGCCTTCACCGGAGTTTCAATCGGAGTATTGCTCTCTGCTACAACAGTTCGTTGCGGTAAGGGCTGCGATACTTTTACAATCTCAATCTCTTCGCCTCTTTTTCGAGCGTCTTGAAGGTTCAAAACCATTCCCACTTTTAACTCGCTGTCTTTTCGAATCCGATTTTTGGATTTCAAAGAAGAAAGTTTGATTCCATATTTCTGTGAAATCTTCCAAAGCGTTTCGCCTGGCTGGACAATATGTGTTTCAATTTCTGCCTTGCTCTTCTTTTTTTCAGTGTAATAATACTTGCCGGCTTCAATTCGATCCTCTTCATCCAAGTCATTGAGCTTTCTGAATTTCCTTTCTTTCAAACCTATTTTCTCTGAAAAGCTGGAAGGATTCGTAGTGCTTGCCGCTTGGACTGCGTCAAGATTGTTTACAGTGATCTGATCGGGTTCGGATGATTTGGTGGTGTTTCCTGCCACCCGTGGGTAAGAATTAGCCTGTTTGTAAGTTGGGCTTGCTTTCGTAGTGGAGGCGTATCGCTGCGGAGTTTTTTTAGGTGCAGTTTCTTTGATGATTGCAGGAGTTACCGGGAGAATTTCGGCCTTGATGTAGACCAATGAATAGGCTCGGTCTCCCGGGACCCTTCCATTTTTAGCCCAAGTATTATATTCTTTCAAATGCGATTCAGTAACCCCATATTTTTTTGCCAAAGCCGATAGGGTAGTAGGTCCTTGCACTTTTACTTCCACTAGCCGCTGAGAAGTATTACTCGCGAAAACACCGATTTGATTTCCAAAGGCGACTTTATGGGCAAGGAATTTTTTGAAGTACCAATGGCTATTTCGATCGATGTCTACGACTCTTTTACCATTGAATTGGGTGCCAAAATATGCCTTAGCGCCGCCCAGACCCATTTGATAAGAGACCAAGGCGCACATCCAATTGTCGAAAGTATTGTTGTGCTTTTGGAGGTAAAGAGCAGCTCCTTTGGTAGAGGAGACGATGTTTTGTCTGTCGTCCACCTGATTGTCCACCCGGAGAAAGACTTCCTCTGCAGTGCCTTGCTTAAACTGCCAAAATCCCACTGCATTGGAGGTGGAAACTGCATCCGAAATCAATCCGCTTTCCTGGATTGCTAAGTATTTGAGATCAATGGGCACCCCTGCGGCGAGAAGCTCACGCTCGATTAAGGGCATGTAAAGGTTGACGCGCTCCTGCTTGATTTTGAAATAGCTTGGATTTCGATATTGTGCATCGACGTCCAATTGGATTTCTCTTCTCGCCTGTGGATTGATTCGAATAATCAAATCAGCAAACTCTAATTCTGCAGGAACCTGAGGAGTCTGGGCGAAAGTGCCAGAGAAACTCAGGAATAAGAAAGTGAAAACTAGAAAAGGAAATTTATATAAATTCATTTGAAAAAGGCGTTCATCATTGGGATCTGCCTCTTTTTAGCAAAAATGGTTCCTTTTTTACTTCAGCTAGATTTTTCTCGCCATCATCACTCCATCTCGAATGGGAAGAAGGGCATTTTCTACTCTTGGATCTGTCTGGACATAAGCATTAAAGTCCAAAATAGCTTGGGTATCCTTGTCAATTTTTTGACCAGCTTTGACCAAAACTTTCCCTGACCAAAGCACATTATCAGCCAGAATGATTCCTCCGCTTGGTACTTTATCGATGATCAAATCGTAATAGCGTTGGTAATTAATCTTATCTGCATCGATAAATACCAAGTCAAATGGGCCGGAGAACTTAGGGATTAATTCCATTGCATCTCCCAATTGGTAATCGATTTGATCCGACAAGCCACTTTCTTCAAAAAAGCCTCGAACCATGGTTTCAAGCTCATCATTGATATCGAGGGTGATCAGTTTTCCGGTCTTAGCCAAACCTCGAGCCATACAAATCCCGGAATATCCGGTGTAGGTCCCGATTTCCAAAATGGTCCTTGGTTGGAGCATTTTCACAATTAGCTCGAGCATTTTCCCTTGGAGGTGACCAGAGATCATTCTCGGCATAAGGACTTTTGCTCGCGTCTCCCGAGTTATTTTTTGTAACAGCCAATCTTCTCCACTAGTATGATTTTCGCAATAGGAGAGCAGGGCTTCATCTATAAATTCCATTTTAATTTGGCTTGTAAGTCAAAAAACTTAATTGGTCCAAGTCGAAAATTTCTTGTGCAATTTCCTGTAAATCTTCGGCTGTAGTCGATCTGATTTCGTTGAAAATTGATTCCAATGGATCCACCTTTTGATGATCCAGCAGGCTTTTGCCATAGACGAGCATGAGTCCGCCATAATTTTCCTCCGCCATGGCCATTTGACCGATCGCCTGTTCTTTGGCCATATGAAGCTGAACTTTGCCAAGTTTTTGAAGCTGTAGCTTTTCCATTTCTTTGACCACGAGTCCTTTGGCCTTTTTTAGTGTTTTTTCTTCTGTGCCAAAATAAACCCCAAAAAAACCGGTATCTGAAAACGGTTGGTAGGTGGATTCAATACTGTAGACCAGTCCATGCTTCTCGCGGAGCATCAAATTCAGTCGGCTGTTCATACTTGGTCCTCCCAAAATATTATTAAGAAGAAAAAGCTTGTACCGATTGGGATGATGCATTGAAAAGGCAGGCCGACCAATAGCACAGAGCGATTGGGTCACATCTCTAGCCGTAGTTTTTTCCTTTGGAATATAAGTTGAAAAGTTACTCCGCAAGTACAAACTACGCTTAGGCAAAATGGCGGCCAATGCAGGCTCGATTTGTTTTAGCGCATTTTTGAATGAGATATTCCCAACGACCGAAAATACAATCTGCGTAGTATCTAATCTTGTCGCTATAAAATCAAAGAAATCTTGCTGGCTAAAGTTGCCTACAGTTGTTTCTGTTCCTAAAATATTTCTACCCAAGGCATGGTTTTCAAAAATCAGCTCGTCTAGTTCATCTTGGATGGAGTCATCTGGAGAATCTCGGTACATTGCCATTTCTTCCAAAATAACCTGACGTTCATTTTCAATCTGCTTCTCTGGAAAAGTACTGTTGAACGTGATGTCAAATAGCAGCTCACTTGCTTTATGGTAATGCTCCTTTAGCGTGGAAGCATAGAAGCAGATTTTTTCTTTGGTGGTGTACGCGTTCAATTCGCCCCCAAGAGATTCCAGCCGATTGAGGATATGGAAAGTCTTTCGTTTTTTGGTGCCTTTGAAAGCCATATGCTCCCAAAAATGAGCCAATCCTTCCTGCTCTTTGGTCTCGTCTCGGCTCCCGATATTTAGAATAAATCCACAATGGACCAATCTTGTATGAGTGACTTCTTGGTGAACGATTCGGATTCCGTTGGCTAGTTCTTTAATGCTTAAATTCATGCGTATGCTACCTCTTTCGGCAAAGTACAAATTAAAGCAACTAGTTGGTTTTAGGATTGTTTTTCCTGCCTTTTGAAGCGGATTTTTGTAAATTCCTGCCGGAAAAATTAGATCTCTACATGAAGTATACTCCATTACCTAAAGAACTGTACCAGCGAAATCGGAAAAAGTTAATCGAAAAACTAAAACCGGGAAGCGTGGCTATTTTAAATTCCAACGATGTCATGCCCACCAATGCAGATGGCACAATGCGGTTCAGACAAAATAATGACTTGCTGTACCTCTCTGGAATAGATCAGGAGGAGACGATCCTTTTGTTAGCTCCAGATTGCCCAGTGCCTGCGATGCGGGAAGTCCTTTTCCTAAGAGAAACGAACGAACACATCGCTGTTTGGGAAGGCCATAAATACACCAAAGAAGAAGCCGAGGAAGCATCTGGGATTCAGAATATAAAGTGGTTAGCGGATTTTGAGCTAGTGTTTAATACAGTCATGTCGCTATCTAAGAGTATTTACCTCAATACAAATGAGCATTTGCGTGCTGGCGTCCAGGTGGAAACCAGAGATTCCAGATTCATTAAAACTTGTAAGGAAAGGTACCCACTTCATGAATATGAGCGAATCGCTCCGATTATGCATGAGTTGAGAGGGGTCAAAGAAAAAGAAGAAATCGATCAATTACAGATTGCTTGTAATATCACAGAGAAAGGCTTTAGAAGGATCTTATCTTTTTTGAAACCCGGTGTCACCGAGTATGAAATCGAAGCAGAATTCCTGCATGAGTTTGTTCGAAATCGAAGTAAGGGATTTGCATATGATCCGATCATCGCTTCGGGAGCCTCAGCCTGTGTGCTTCATTATGTGGAAAACAGTAAAGCATGTCTCGACGGAGAGCTATTACTGATGGATGTGGGTGCTGAGTACGGAAATTATAATGCGGATATGACACGAACGATCCCTGTTAATGGCAAGTTTAGCCCAAGGCAGCGTGCAGTCTATGATGCAGTACTGCGTGTGAAAGATCAAGCCTCTGCGATGCTGACTCCGGGAGTCATTATCCAAGAATATCATAAAGAAGTAGGATTGATAATGCAGAGTGAATTGGTCGGTCTCGGACTAATCGATCAGACAGATATTAAGAATCAAGATCCAGATCAGCCGGCATATAAGAAATATTTCATGCATGGGACTTCACATCATTTAGGATTGGATGTTCATGATGTGGGAACGATGCATTTTCCTATACAAGCGGGAATGGTATTTACCGTGGAACCAGGAATTTATATCCCAGCTGAAGGGTTTGGAGTACGATTGGAAAACGATATTGTAATTCTGGAAAATGGGTATTTCGATCTGATGGGGAATATACCAGTTGAGGCAGAAGAGATTGAGGAATTGATGAATAGTTGATTTTCCATTTGCGTTAATCACAAAAAAGCCCTTTCAAATCAATTGAAGGGGCTTTTTTGTGTATAAAAAGCTCTAAATTGGTGCACTAAGTATTAATGGTATGCGAACTAATATAGAAATAGATGAGGATTTGATTGGTCAGGTCAAAGAACGAACAGGCCTAAAGACCAAAAAAGAGGTAGTGAATAAAGCACTGGAAGCTTACCTCGCCATGATCAGAAGAGACGAGCTTGCTAGTTTGGCTGGCAATTTTAATTGGATAGGGGATCTTGAAGATATGCGCACAGACAAATGAAGGTGCTGGTAGACACCAGTGTTTGGATAGAATTTTTTCGGGACTCATCCTCAGATCTTATTCCTGTTCTCAAGGATTTGTCAAGTCGAAATGAGGTTGTTATTTGCCCGCCTATTTATTAAGAAATCCTTCAAGGATAGCTTCTTTACAAGAGCTTGAAAAATTAAAGGATTTATTGTTAGGGATCGCTAGAGTTGAGCTGGATCCTTATGCTGCAGCGATAGGAGCAGGGGAGATATTTTTTTCTTGTAGGAAAGCTGGAATAACCATTCGGAAAAGCAATGATTGTCTGATAGCTTTTTATTGTATTTCAAGTAACCT